>CAXTFF010000137.1:0-5766 GCA_964243325.1 uncultured Sphingomonas sp. | reverse complement strand
CAGCGCTTCGATCCGGCGACGATGAGCGATCCGGTGGTGCGGCGCGCGGACGGGTCGTGGCTGTACATGCTCCCGTCCGCGATCGACGATGCCGAGATGGGCATCACCCATGTCGTGCGCGGCGAGGACCATGTGTCGAACACCGCGCTCCAGCTGCAGATGTTCGCCGCGATGGGAGCCGCGCCCCCCGCCTTCGCGCACGGCGCGCTGTTGACGGGGGCGGAGGGCAAGCTGTCCAAGCGGCTCGGGTCGCTGGGCGTCGACCATTTCCGCGAGAACGGGATCGAGCCGGAGGCGGTGCGAGCGCTGCTCGCGCGGCTGGGGACGAGCGATCCCGTGGAGCCGATCGTCGACCCCGAGCCGCTGATCGCGGGCTTCGACTTCGCGCGTTTCGGGCGGGCGCCCGCGCGGTTCGACGAGGCGGAGCTGGCGGGCCTCAATGCGCGCATCGTCCACCAGCTGCCGTTCGCGCGGGTGCGGGGCCGCTTGCCGGCGGGCATGGGCCAGGCCGAATGGCTGGCGGTGCGGCCCAACCTGCGCACCGTCGCGGAGGCGGCGGACTGGTGGGCGGTGATCGAGGGACCGGTCGCGAACGCGGCGGCCGAGGAGGACCGGACCTATCTGGCCGACGCGGCGCGGGCGGCGGAGGCGATCGACTGGGCGGGCGACCCCTGGCGCGCGCTGACGGGCGCGCTGAAGGCGGAGACGGGGCGCAAGGGCCGCGCGCTGTTCCTGCCGCTCCGCCTGGCGCTCACCGGGCGCGGCGAGGGGCCGGACATGGCGACGCTGCTGCCGCTGATCGGGCGCGAGCGCGCGGTGGCGCGGCTGCTCGCATGACGCTCGCGCGTTTCTCGGAGGCGCAGGCGGGCGCGTACGACCGTGCGCTCGCCGAACTGCGGGCGGGGCGCAAGGCGAGCCACTGGATGTGGTTCGTGTTCCCGCAGATCGCCGGGCTGGGCCGGAGCGACACCGCGCGCTTCTACGCGATCGCCGACGGGGACGAGGCGCGGGCGTATCTGGCGCACCCGCTGCTCGGTCCCAGGCTGGTCGAGGCGACGCGGGCGATCATCGCCGCGTCGGGGTCGGCGGAGGCGATCCTGGGGCCGGTGGACGCGGTGAAGCTCCGCTCCTCGATGACGCTGTTCGAGGCCGCCGCGACCGATCCCGAGCCGTTCCGGGCCGCGCTCGACCGCTTCTTCGGCGGCGAGCGCGACCCGGAGACGCTCCGGCGCCTCTGACGGGTCAGGCCATCTCGGCGTTCGCGTTGATCTTGCCCTCGGCGAGCGCGGTCAGCTTCTTGTCGGTGGCGTGCTCCTCGTCCAGCGTCTGCTGGAGGAGCTCGGCCTCGTTCTCGCGGCCGAGCTGCGTCGCCCAGGCGACGAGCGTGCCGTAGCGGGCGATCTCGTAATGTTCGACCGCCTGCGCGGCGGCGATCAGCGCGGCGTCGAGCACCTGCTTGTCCGACACCTCGCCCGAGATCTCGTTGGCTTCCTTGACGATGCCGTCCATCGCGGCGCAGGTCACCGCCTTCGGGGACAGGCCGTGCATCTCGAACACGCGCTTCAAGCGCTCGATCTGCCCTTCCGTCTCGGTCAGGTGCGTCTGGAAGCTCGCCTTGAGCTGCGTGTTGGTGGCCTTGTCGATCATCTTGGGCAGCGCCTTGGTGATCTGGTTCTCGGCGTAATAGACGTCCTGGAGCTGGTGGACGAAGAGGTCGTCCAGCGTCGCGATGTCTTTGGTGAACAGGCCCATGATGGGTTCCTCGTCTGGTGGAGCGGAGGCCGACGACCGGCCCGCGTCCACCCCCAACGTTCGGGAACAACTTGGGTTTCCCCGCGCGAGCGCCCCGCCGCGGGCTATTTGGCGACGACGACCAGTTCGGTGCGGCGGTTCTCCGCCTGGCCGGGCGCGGTGGCGTTGGTCGCGGCCGGCGCGTCCTCCCCGCCCGAGGCGGCGGCGACGCGCGCGCGGTCGATCCCCGCCGTCGCGAGCGCCGCGGCGACGGCCTCGGCGCGCTCGCGGCCGAGTTCGGCGTTGGCGGCGGCCGCCCCGCGCGCGTCGGCATAGCCGACCACGCGGACGCGCGCGTTCGGATAGGCGCGCAGGAGGCGGGCCAGCACGTCGATCGTGGGCCGGTCGGCGGTGCGGATCACGGCCGAGCCGGTATCGAAATCCAGGCGGTCGAACGGCAGCGTCCGGCCCGCCGGGTCGCGGCCCGCCAAGTAGCGTTGCAGTTCGAAGGTGAGCGTGCCGGGTTCGAGCGCGGCGCGCGAGCCGTCGGGGAGCGCGACCTGCTCGACGATGGGAATCGCGGGCACCTCGCCGCGCTCGAGCTGGCCGGGACCGGCGACGAGGTCCTGCTCTTGGGCATCGACGCAACCGCGATACAGGCCGAACAGCAGCAGCAGGCCGACGAGCGCGCCGAGATAGGGCAGGTAGCCGCCGAGCGAGCGGGGAGCCCGGCCGCGCGGCGGCGCGGTGAGGGCGGGATCGGGCTTCGGTTCGCCCAGCGCCTCGGCGACGCGCGCGCCGAAACCGCCGAGCGCGACGGCGGCGGTGTCGGCGAGGTGGACGCGGCCGTCCTCCACGCGGTCGACGGTGGCGAGCGCGATATGGCCGGGGGTGGTCAGGTCGGCGTCGGAGCCCGCGGCGGGCCGGGCGAGGACGATGCGGCCCGTCTCCACGTCGGCGACCGTGCCCACGGGCGCGCCGTCCGATCCGACCACCGCCATGCCGTCCTTGATCTCGCTTCGGTCGATCATTCGTGTACGCTCCTGTGGTCGGTCTTGGGCTAGTCGAGCTTGCGGATGGTCTCGTCGAGGCGCGCGACGGTGACGCCGAACTTGCGCGCCGTCAGGACGTTGGCCGCCGAACGGCCGTCGGGGCTAAGCGTCAGCCATTGCTCGGTCGCAAAGCCGCCCTTCATCGTGAAGCCGAGATGCAGGCGGTTGCCCGTCACCTCGCCCGCGATCGGGCCGACCGCGTCGGATAGCGTGCCCGCGTAGGTCGCAGGGCCGGTGCGGCGGATGCGCCACCGGCGCCGGGTCGCGGGCTTGCCCTCCTGCGCGACGATCTGGTCGAGCACGAGCGCGCCGTCCGGCTCGACGCGGCCGGAGCCCTGCACACGGACCGCGCGGGCGGCGCGCAGGACGATCTTGAGCCTGGCGATCCCCTCCGTGCGCCCGGCGAAGAAGGCGAGCGGGTCGAAGACGGGTGCGGGCGCCGCGGCGGGAACCGCGGGCGCGCAGGCGGCGAGCGTCAGCGCACCGGCGATCTGGAGAGTGGGGCGGGTGCTGGGCATCAGACGAGTGGAACGAGCCCGCCCGGCGATCGGGTCCGTGCGCCGCGCCCGCGCGTTACCCTGGATCAACCGGAGAGGTGGAACATGGTCGAGGCACGCTGGAACGGGACGCTGGTGGCGTCGTCGGACGATACGGTGGTGGTGGAGCGCAACCATTATTTCCCCGCGGACGCGGTCGACCCGGCGATGCTGCGCCCGAGCGCGACGACGAGCGGCTGCCCGTGGAAGGGCGTCGCGCGCTACCATACGCTCGTCGTGGACGGCGCGGAGAACAAGGACGCGGTCTGGTACTATCCCGATCCCAAGCCGGAGGCGGCGTCGATCAAGGGGCGGCTCGCCTTTTGGAAGGGCGTCGCGGTGGGCTGAGCGGAACCGGCGCGCGGTGCCGGGGATTATCGCGGCTTGCCCGGCCAAGTGGCCAGGCGCTGAAAAGGGGACGATTTTATGAAGATCGCGATCAAGGCGATGGGCGCGGCCGGGCTGCTGGCGTTGGCGGCGTGCGGCGGCGGGGCCGACGACAAGGCGGCCGACAATATCGAGGCGATGACCGAGAACCGCGCGGACGCGCTGGAGGAAGCCGCCGACAACGCGTCCGGGGCCCAGGAGGACGCGCTCGAGGACCGGGCGGAGAACGTCCGCGACATGGGCGAGGACAAGGCCGACGAGGCCGACGACAAGGACGACGCGCGGATCGAGAACCAGGTCGGCAACGCTCTTTGAGCGTCGCCGGCCAGCACGGCGAAGCAGCGCCGCGAGGCGCGGAAATGGGCGGTCGCCGATACGCGACGGTCGCCCTCTCCTCGGATGAACGAAGGACCAACCCGTGCCCATGACGCTGTCCGACCTGTCCGCCAAGATGCGCGGGATCGATTACTGCACCCTGTCGACGCATACGGAAGGCGGCGCGATCGGCGGGCGGCCGATGAGCAACAATTCCGACGTCGAATATGATGGCGACGCGTTCTTCTTCGCCAGCGACGACGCGCGGTCGGTCCACGACATCGCCGCCGATCCCAAGGTCGGGCTCGCCTACCAGGGCAAGTCCGGGCTGCTGGGGCAACGGCCCTTCTTCGTCACGGTCGAGGGCCGGGCCGAGCTCATCCGCGACAAGGCGGCCTTCGGGAAGCATTGGACCAAGGATGTCGAGCGCTACTTCCCGCAAGGGACGGACACGCCCGGGCTGGTGCTGATCAAGGTGCACGCGTCGCGCATCCATTACTGGGACGGCGAGGACGAGGGCGAGGTCCGGGTCTGACCCGGCGGGTCGGGGAACGGCCGGGGCCCCGCCGAGGCGTGCAGCGGGCCTTCGCCTTCGGGGAGCCCGATCCGGCCCGGTGGTCGGCGGTGCTGGCCGCATGTCTGGGTGCCTTCCTTCCCCGCACCCGGCGGACGCCGTTCGGGCAGCTGATCAAGTCGATGCTGAGCGCGCGGACGCGCGATGCCGTGTCGGTCGCCGCCTATGACGCGCTGATCGCGCGCCATCCCGAGCCGCGGGCGCTCGCCGCCGCGTCCGCGGCCGAGATCGAGGCGGTGGTCGCCTGCGTCACGTTCGCGCCGGACAAGGCGGCCAACATCGCCGCCGCGCTGGCCGTGATCGGGCGCGAGCGGCCGGACTTCGACCTGGACTTCCTCGCCGCCATGCCGCTTCCCCACGCGATCGCCTGGCTCGAACGGCTGCCCGGCGTCGCGCGCAAGGTGGCGGCGTCGGCCCTGAACCTCAGCACGCTGAACCTCCCCGTGTTCGTGGTCGACGCGCATGTCGCGCGCGTGCTGCGGCGGCTGGGGCATGTCGGGCCGACCGCCGACACGCGCACGGTCAGCGAGGCGGTGACGGCGGGGATGCCCGACTGGTCCGGCGACGATTTCGCGCTGTTCCACGCGGTCACCAAGCGGCTGGGCCAGGAGATCTGCCGCTGGGACGCGCCCGAATGCGGGCGCTGCCCCTTGGCGGACGATTGCCCGACGGCGCGGTCTCCAGCGAAAGGTCACTAAAGATCACGCCAACGCGGGCGCGCGCGTCAGCCGGAACGTCCGCGCGCGCGGCGGCGGGCGCGGCGGCCCGGGCGCTCGTCCTCCTCGTCGTCGACCGCGAAGTCGCGCCACGAATCGGGCGTCCAGCCGGGGTTGTTCTTGCGCCGGGCCTCCGCCAGCAGGCGGTCGACGTTCGCCTCGCGCGCGTCGGGGACGGGCTCGGGCTCCGGCTCGGGACGCTCCGGCCGGTGGTAGAGCGGCACCTCGCCCCCCATCAGGTCGGCGACCTCCAGCCGGACGTCCAGTTCCTCCGGCGGCATCAGCGCATGCGGCTCCGCCGGTCGGACGGGTTCCAGCCGCAGCAGCGCGTCGGCGACCGGCGGCAGCGCGGGCGCGGGCCGCTCGCCCGGCGCGCGGGCGTCGCGGTGGGCATGGGCATAGCGGTCCGGCTGATGCGCGCGGAGCAGGAACATCAACAAGCGGTCGTTATAGCG
>CAXTFF010000136.1:0-5783 GCA_964243325.1 uncultured Sphingomonas sp. | reverse complement strand
GCCTTTTGCAGCTGTTCGAGCTCGGGATCGACGAACTCCATCACGCGCCCCGTCTCGACGTCGATCAGATGGTCGTGATGCGATTCGGGCGCGGGCTCGTAGCGCGCGCGGCCGTCGCCGAAATCGTGGCGGTCCAGGATGCCCGCCTCCTCGAACAGGCGCACGGTGCGGTACACGGTGGCGATCGAGATGCCCGGGTCGATCGCCGACGCGCGGGCGTAGACCTTCTCGACATCGGGATGGTCCTCCGCCTCCGACAGGACGCGCGCGATGACGCGGCGCTGGTCGGTGATCCGCAGGCCCTTCTGGTTGCAGAGCGTCTCGAGGTCGATGTTGCGCGGCATGGGCGTGGTCCGATCAGGTTGATCGACGACATAGGCGTTCATGCTTGTTGCGAAAAGCGCAATCGATTCTCAATAAGGCAGCGGCAGGTCCGCGCCGTAGCTGTGCGCGTCGTGCAGCAGGCCGTCGACGCCGCGGTAATAGCCGCGCCGCTCGCCCAGCTTGGCGAACCCGTGTCGTCGGTAGAGCCGCGTCGCCGGATTGCCGTCGCGCACCTCCAGATGGAGCTTGACGCAGCCCGCCGCCGCCGCCTCCGCCGCCGCCGCGCGGAGCAGCGCGCCGCCGACGCCGTGGGTCCGGTGCGCAGGGGAGACCGCGAGCAGCAGCAGCTCCGCCTCGTCGAGCACGCGGCGCGTCATGGCGAAACCCGCCGGCTCGTCGTCGACTTCCGCCACCAGCAGCGCGACGCCGGGCAGCGCGAGCACGCCCAGGCATTGCCCGCGCGTCCACGCCTCGCCGTAGCGGGGATCGAAGGCCTCGCCCATCAACGCGTCCACCGCCGCGATGTCGCGCGCGCCCGCGACGCGCAACGTGAGGGCGCGGGTCGCCACGCTCAGCCGCCCGCGACCTTGGCGTCGGGCGCGCGGCCGTAGAGCGGGCTCGCCAGCAGGGCGGCGAGTTCGGGCGGCAACCGCCACGCCTCGCCCGCGTCGGGCAGCGCGTCGGTCGCGTCGATCGCGGGATCCACCGCGAGCAGCCGCGCGGCGCCCGACCCGAAGGCGGGCAGCCCGCCCAGCCGCGCCAGCGCCGCTTGGGGGCTCAGGCTGGCGAGATCGCCGAGCGGCGAGAGGGGCGCTGCGAAGGCCTGCATGAAGACCTCACCATGTCCTCCTTCGATCACCGCCGCAACCCGGGGCAGCCCCGGCCGCGCGGCAAGCGCGGCGGCCGCGACCAGCGCGAGCGACGAGTAGCCGGCCACCGGCACCCCCCAACCCAGCGCCAGCCCGCGCGCCGCCGCGATGCCGACGCGGATGCCCGTGAAGCTCCCCGGCCCGCAATCGACCAGCACCCGCACCGCGCGCCCGCCGCCGGGCAGCTCCGCGATCATCGGCACGAGCCGCTCGGCGTGACCGCGCCCGACGATCTCGTGCAACCGCGCGACGACGCGGCCGTCCTTGGTCAACGCGACCGAGCAGGCGGCCGTGGCGGTCTCGATGACGAGCGTCGGCACCTGGCGGTCAGGCGACGCGGTTGAACTTCTCGAAGGCCGGGCGCGGGCTCCGGTCGAAGATCGTCGCATGGTCGGCGTACCCGACCGTCGAGATGTAGTTCACCGTCACGCGCGGCTGGTCGGCGAAGAACGCGCGGTCGACCGCCGCCGCGTCGAACCCCGACATCGGGCCCGTATCGAGCCCCAGCGCGCGCGCCGCCATTATGAGGTACGCGCCCTGCAGCGTCGAATTGCGGAACGCCGACGCCTCGCGCGCCGCCTGGTCGCCCGTGAACCAGCTGCGCGCGTCGGCATGCGGGAACAGCTCGGGCAGGTGCTCGTGGAACTCCAGGTCCATGCCGATCACCACCGACACGGGCGCGGCGCGGATCTTGTCGCCGTTGCTCCCGCTCGCGCAGGCGGCGAGCCGTTCCTTGGCGTCCGCCGACATGCACCAGACGAAGCGGGCGGGGGACTGGTTGGCCGACGTCGGCCCCATCTTCACGAGGTCGTACAGCCGGTGGACCGTATCCTCGCCCACCGGCTCGTCGGTATAGCCGTTGGCCGAGCGCGCGGTGCGGAACAGCCGGTCGAGCGCGGTATCGGGGAGCGGGGCCTGCATCAGACCGCCCGCACTTCGGTCACTTCGGGCACGTAATGGCGCAGCAGCTGCTCGATCCCGTTCTTGAGCGTCGCGCTCGATGACGGGCAGCCCGCGCACGCGCCCTGCATCCGCAGGTACACCTTGCCCTTGTCGAACCCCCGGTAGACGATGTCGCCGCCGTCGTTGGCGACCGCCGGGCGCACGCGCGTGTCGATCAGCTCCTTGATCTGCGCCACGATCTCCGCATCGGCCGGATCGTCGATCCCCGCATCCTCCGCGGGCACGCTGAACCCGGCGGTGCCGCCCTGCCGGAACAGCGGCATCCGCGCGGAGAAATGATCGAGCAGCAGTCCCAATATATCGGGCTTCAGCACGGTCCAGTCGGTGCCCGGCGCGGCGCTTACCGACACGAAATCCGACCCGAAGAACACGCCCGTCACGTCGCCCAGCCCGAACATCGCCTCGGCCAGCGGGCTCGCCTCCGCTTCCTCGGGCGAGGCGAAGTCGCGGGTGCCGGCCTCCATCACGGTCCTGCCGGGCAGGAACTTGAGCGTGGAAGGGTTGGGGGTCGTCTCGGTCTCGATGAACATGGACGCGCATGTGGCCCGGGGCGGGGAAGGGATCAAGCGGCGTGAAATGCGCCCCCCGACCCCGACCGCGTCTGGCAGCGTTCATGTTCGGCCGCTACATGGGAACCATATGGCGTCCCCCCAGCGCGTGCTCCGCGTCTCGCTCCTCCCCATCCTCCTCGGCCTCGGGCTCCCCGCCACCGGCCGACAGGTCGCGCCCGCGCCGGGCGTCGCGCCGCGGGCCGCGCCGCCCAGGGCGGCGACCCCGCCCGGCGTCGATCCCGCGCCGTGGCTCTACAAGGGCTCCGACATCACCCCCGATCCGGGCTGGTCGTTCGGCACGCTCCCCAACGGCGTGCGCTACGCCGTCCGCCGCAACGGCGTGCCCCCCGGCCAGGTGGCGGTGCGCGTCCGCATCGACGCCGGCTCGCTCCACGAGACCGACAACGAGCGCGGCTTCGCGCATTTCCTGGAGCATCTGAGCTTCCGCGGCTCGCAACACGTCCCCGACGGCGAGGCCAAGCGCGTCTGGCAGCGCCTCGGCGCGACGTTCGGGTCGGACTCGAACGCGCAGACGACGCCGACGCAGACGCTCTACAAGCTCGACCTCCCCGGCGCGACCGCCACCGGGCTCGACGAGAGCCTCAAGATCATGGCCGGCATGATGGCCGCGCCGACGCTGACCGACGCCAGCGTGTCCGCCGAACGGCCGATCGTGCTCGCCGAACAGCGCGAGCAGCCCGGGCCCCAGGTCCGCTTCGGCGACACGATCCGCTCGACCTTCTTCGCGGGCCAGCCGCTCGCCGAACGTTCCCCGATCGG
Source organism: uncultured Sphingomonas sp. (assembly GCA_964243325.1). Lineage (GTDB taxonomy): Bacteria > Pseudomonadota > Alphaproteobacteria > Sphingomonadales > Sphingomonadaceae > Sphingomonas. Next base: position 2,296 of record CAXTFF010000136.1, on the reverse strand, counting down.
ATCGGTCAAGACGCTGGAGGCGGCGAACGCCCGCGGCGTGCAGGCCTTCCACGACCGCTGGTACCGTCCCAGCCGCACCGTCGTCGTGATCGCGGGCGACATGGACCCGTCGGTCTTCGCGGCCGCCATCGCCCGGCATTTCGGCGGCTGGAAAGGCGCCGGGCCCGAGCCGCGCGATCCCGATTTCGGCCGCCCGGACCCCGCCAGGCCCGCCACCGCGACGATCGCCGAACCCGGCCTGCCCCCCATCGTCGCCACCGCGACCATCCGCCCCTGGACCTACCGCGACGACACGGTCGAGTTCAACCAGCGCCGCATGGTCGACACCGTCGCGGGCCGCGTCATCAGCCGCCGGCTCGAACAGCGCGCGCGCGGCGGCGGCAGCTTCCTCCAGGCGAGCGTGACGCTCGACGACGTCTACCGCTCGGGCAACGTCACCTCGGTCAACATCGTCCCCGTCGGCGACGACTGGGCCGCCGCCTTGAAGGACGTGCGCGCGGTGCTGGGCGACGCGCGCGCCGCGCCGCCGACGCAAGGGGAGATCGACCGCGAGCTCGCCGACTACGACACGGCGCTGCGCACCCAGGTCGAGACCGCGCGCGTCGAGGCGGGCGGACGCCAGGCCGACGACATCGCCGAGGCGCTGGAGATCCGCGAGGTCACCACCTCGCCCGAAATCTCCTACGGCATCTTCCGCGACGCGCGCGCCAAGGGCATGTTCACGCCCGCGGCCGTGCTCGCCTCGACCAAGCGCCTGTTCGAGGGCGTGACCCGCGCCGTGGTCAACACCCGCACCCCCGACCCGGCCGCGCAGGCCAAGCTCGACGACGCGCTCAAGGCCGACGTGACCGGGCTGGCGGGCAGGCGCCGCGCGGCCCGCAACGTCACCTTCGCGCAGCTGCCCGCGCTCGGCGCGCCCGGCACGGTGGCGAGCCGGACCAAGGCGCAAGGGATCGAGCTGGAGACGGTCGCCTTCGCCAACGGCACCCGCCTGCTGCTCTTCCCCAACACGGGCGAGACCGGCCGCGTCTATGTCCGCGTCCGCTTCGGCGGCGGGCGCAACGCGCTCCCCGCCGACCGGACGACCCCCGCCTGGGCGGGCGACCTCGCGCTCACGGCGAGCGGGATCGGCAAGCTCGACCAGAACGACCTGGAAGCGCTCGTCGCGGGCCGCCGCGTCGGGTTCGATTTCGACATCGGCGACGACGCGTTCTCGTTCAACGCCATGACCAACCGCGCCGACCTCGCCGACCAGCTCCGGCTGTTCGCGGCCAAGCTCGCCCAGCCCGGCTGGGACCCCGCGCCCGTCGACCGCGCCCGCGCCGTCGCGCTCGCCGCCACGCGCGGCTACGACTCGTCGCCCGACGGCGTGATCGGCCGCGAGCTCGAAGGGCTGCTCCGCGCGGGCGATCCCCGCTGGGCCGCGCCCACGCCCGAACTGATCGCCAAGCTCGATCCCGCCTCGTTCCGCCGATTGTGGGAACCGCTCCTCAAGACCGGCCCGGTCGAGGTGTCCGTGTTCGGCGACACCACCGCCGACGCCGCGATCGACGCGGTCGCGCGCAGCTTCGGCGCGATGAAGGGCCGGGGCGAGACGCTCGTGCCGCCCAAGCCCGTGCGCTTTCCCGCCCACAACGCCGCCCCCGTCACCCGCACCCACAGCGGCCCCGCCAACCAGGCGGCCGCGCTCATCGCCTGGCCCACCGGCGGCGGGATCGAGGGCATCGCCGAGAGCCGCCGCCTCGACGTCATCGCGCAGATCTTCTCCGACCGGCTGTTCGAGCGTCTCCGCCAGGCGGCGGGCGCCAGCTACAGCCCGCAGGTGTCCAGCCAGTGGCCCGTCGGCCTGCCCGGCGGCGGCCGCCTGCTCGCGGTCGGCAACGTCACCCCCGACCGCGTGCCGTTCTTCTTCCGGATGGCCCGCGAGATCGCCGCCGACCTCGCCGCCACGCCGGTGGCCGACGACGAGCTCCAGCGCATCATGCGGCCCATGGCGCAGTACATCCTGCGCGCGTCGAGCGGAAACCAGTTCTGGCTCGGGCAACTGGGCGGCGGCGCGTTCGACCCGCGCCGCGTCGACGCGACCAAGCGCATCGCCGAGGACTACGTGACGATCACGCCCGCGCAGCTCCAGGAGACCGCGGCCAAGTACCTGCGGCCGGACAAGGACTGGACCTTCGCGGTGCTGCCGAGGGCCGGGGCCAAGTAGGGGAGGGGACGGGGGAGGCGCACCAGCAGCGCATCGGCTTACCCAAACATCATACCGTCACCCCAGCGTAGGCTGGGGTCTCCATCC
>CAXTFF010000135.1:0-5827 GCA_964243325.1 uncultured Sphingomonas sp. | reverse complement strand
TTTTCTTCCTCGGTCAGGCCGAGCCGATCTGCAGCGCCGCGGCGAAGCCGCGTCGTCGGACGGGGCTGTAGCCCCGCCGGCCGGAATGGCGCCAATCCTCGACTAGCGCCCGAGGCGCTAGCCTCGGGCGCTATTCGTAATCTCCACCCAGATTCTGGTTCCTGGGCGGCGCGGCCGCCGTCAACCGCAACGCCTCCGCCGAGTCGGACAGCGAGCCCACCGCGTCCGCCTCGTCCTCGTCGTCGACCTGCACGCGCTGCAGGCCGTTGATGACGGACTCTTCCAGGTGATCCGGCCGCACCATCGACTCGGCGATCTCGCGCAGCGCCACCACCGGGTTCTTGTCGCGGTCGCGGTCGATCAACAGCTCGGCCCCGCCCGAGATCTGCCGCGCGCGCTGGGCGGCGAACAGCACCAGGTCGAAGCGGTTGGGGATCTTGTCGACGCAATCCTCGACGGTGACGCGCGCCATGGGCGATGTCCTTGCTGGGTAGCGATGTGGATAAGAGAGCGGCGCTACGGGCGGCGCGGCGCGAAGTCAAGAAAACCGGCGGTCCCACCCGACCGGCACGCGAACCGACGGCGATTTGGGCCACCCGGGGCTGGTCTGCTAGGCGATCCAGGTGAACGCCGCCGCCCCATCGACTACGACCGGGCCCTCCGCCCAGCCCCGCTTCGCGATCGGCGACGACCGGTTGACGCTGCTCGACACGGGGCCCGGGCGCCTCGCGGCGCTGCTCGAGCTGATCGGGAGCGCCACCCGGTCGCTGCGCCTGTTATACTACATCTACGCCGACGACTCCTCGGGGCGGCGGATCAACGAGGCGCTGATCGCCGCCGCCGGGCGGGGCGTGACGGTCAGCCTGATCGTCGACGGGTTCGGGTGCGACCTGCCGGACGGCTTCTTCGACGGACTGCGCGCGGCGGGCGCGTCGGTGTGCCGGTTCGAGCCGCGCTGGGGCCGCCGCTTCCTGCTGCGCAACCACCAGAAGCTCGCGCTCGCCGATGCGGAAACGGCGCGCGGGCGCATCATCGTGGGCGGGTTCAACATCGCCGACGATTATTTCGGCGGCGAGCGCGACGAGGCCTGGCGCGATCTGGGTCTGCTGGTCGAGGGGCCGGCGGCGGCGCGGCTCCAGGGCTATTTCGATGCGCTGGACGATTGGGTCCGCCACCGCCGCCCGCTGCTGCGCCGCCTGAACCGCGACCTGAAGCGGTGGAGCGAGACCGACGGCCGCACGCGCTGGCTGATCGGCGGGCCGACGCGCCGCCTGAGCCCGTGGGCGCGCGCCGTGCGGGCGGACATGCGGGCCGCCAAGCGGATCGACATGGTCGCGGGCTATTTTACTCCCAGCCCGACCATGCTCCGCCACCTGGACCGCGCGGGGCGGCGCGGGCGCGAGGTGCGGATCGTGACGGCCGCCAGGTCGGACAACACCGCCACCGTCGCGGCGGCGCGCTTCACCTATGCCGGGCTGCTGAGGAAAGGCGTGCGCATCTTCGAATACCAGCCCGCCAAGCTGCACACGAAACTGTACGCGATCGACGACGCCGTCCACCTCGGCTCGGCGAACTTCGACATGCGCAGCCTGTTCATCAACCTCGAACTGATGCTCCGGATCGAGGACGCCGCCTTCGCCGGGCACATCCGCGCCTATGTCGACGGCGAGATCGCGCGGTCGGAAGCGATCACGGTCGAGAGCCACCGCGCGCGCACCGGCATGATCACGCGGGTGCGGCAGTTCCTGGCGTATCTGATGGTGGCGGTGGTGGATCCGGGGCTGTCGCGGGGGTTGAACGTTAGCTGAGGCGCAGGCGCGGCCACGCCCGCGCCGATGCGATGGACGTAGCCGAGCGCAGCGACAAGCCCGGCCGGCGGGGTCGGCCAGCCGATCCCGTTCGACGTCGGACGGCGGCTTTGCCGGCGTCCCCGATCGTTGAGTGGTAGGCGACGGCAAAGCCGCCGCCTGACGTCGGACGGGTCGCTTCGCGCCCGCCGGCCGTGCCGGGCGTCGCGCTGCGCGCACCGGGTCGGGCGTGGCCGACCCTACGCCCGTCAGGCCTTGTGACCCCAGTAGAGTTGAGCCGGGGGCACGTTCCACCATTCCATGTCGTGATCGATCCGCTCGAAATGCGGGGTCAGGAAGTCGCGGACCTTGGGCGAGAACTGATACACCAGGAACGCGCCGCCGACGCGCAGCACCCGGTGCGTCGCCGCCGCGATCCCCGGTCCGACGCCCGCGGGCAAGGTCGAGAAGGGCAGTCCCGACAGGACGTAATCGGCCCCGTCGAACCCGTGATCCCGCACGATCGCCTCGACGTCGGCCGCCGACCCGTGAACCGCCGAGAATCGGCTGTCGGGGATCACGTGCCGCAGGTAGCGCACGAAATCCTCGTTGGTGTCGACCGCGATCAAGGTCGCGTCGGGGGCCATGCGCTCCAGGATCGGACGGCAGAAGGTGCCGACGCCCGGGCCGTATTCGACGAAGACCTTGCACGCCGACCAGTCGACCGGCCCCAGCATCCGGTCGATCAGCCGGTCGGACGAGGGGATGATCGACCCCACCATCACCGGATGCTTCAGGAAGCCTTGGAAGAACATCTGCCAGGGCGACGGCACGCCGGCTTCCTTCAGCGCGCGGCGCGCGGCGGCGGTCGAACTGGGCATCGAGCTCCTATTCCCCAAACGGAGGGCGGCCCGCCCCGTCGCAGGAACGGGCGCGCGGCGCAAGCATGGGGACGAACGCCGCGGGCGGCCGAAGGGTTGCGCCATGTCGCCCATCGCCTATGCGGCACGCCCATGCCCGACGCCACGCCCGACGATCGAACCGGCGCGGTCGCCGTGATCTTCCTGTCCACCCGGAACGACGACGACGCGGACGGATACGCCGCCGCGGCCGCCGCCATGGACGCGCTCGCCGCCCGGCAGCCGGGCTATCTGGGCGTGGAGAGCGCGCGAGGACAGGACGGGTTCGGGATCACGGTCAGCTGGTGGGCCGACCAGGCCGCCGCGCTCGCCTGGCGCGCGCACCCCGATCACGCGGCCGTCCGGGAACGGGGTCGCTCGGCCTGGTACGCCGACTACCGCGTGGACGTGGCGACCGTCACGCGCAGCTACGCCTGGATGCGCCCATGAGCGCGCGCGTCGACCGGCGGTTCCTGATCCTGTTCACGGTGATGCTCACCATCGCGGCGGGCAACACCGCGCTGCAGTCGGTGCTGCCCGCGCTCGGCCGCTCGCTGGGCGTCGCCGACGCGGGCGTCGCGGCGGCGTTTTCGGTATCGGCGCTGCTCTGGGTGATCGCCGCGCCCTATTGGGCGAACCGGTCGGACAGGGCCGGCAGGCGGGCGATGATCCTGCTCGGCATGACGGGATTCACCATTTCGCTCCTGCTATGCGGGCTGTTCCTGACGGCGGGGATCAACGGCTGGATCGGCGGCACGGCGGCGTTCGGGCTCTTCATCGGCGGACGGCTGATCTACGGCGCGTTGGGCGCGGCCGCGCCGCCCGCCGTGCAGGCGCTGGTGGCGGGATCGACCACGCCCGCCGAGCGGACCAAGGCGCTAACCCTCCTCGCCTCCGCCTTCGGCCTTGGCACCATCGTCGGCCCGGCGATCGCGCCGTACCTGGTGCTGGGCGCGGTCGGCGGGGTGGAGATCGGGCTGGCGGGCCCCGCCTTCATGGGCGCGGCGTTCGGCGCGTTGGTGATCGCCGCCGTATGGCGCATCCTGCCCGACGACCGCCACGGCGTCGGCGGCCGCGGCACCATGAGCGCCTACCCGTCCATCGGCGGCGGCCCGACCGGCGCGACGGTGGCGGCGTCGATCGGCCGCGACGCGCCCGCCTCCGAGCCCGTCGGCTATCTCGACCCGCGCATCCGCGGCTGGATGATCGTCGGGCTGGTGATGGGCCACGCCCAGGCGATCGGCGGGCAGGCGATCGGCTTCCTCGTCATCGACCGGCTCCACCTGCCGCCGATCGAGGCGCTGGAGCCGACGGGGATCGTGCTGATCATGGGATCGGGCGCGGCGCTGCTCGCGCAATGGGGCATCATCCCGCTCCTGAACCTGCAACCCCGCCAGCTGGTGCTGAGCGGGCTCGCGCTGGCGGCGGTCGGAGCGGTGCTGACGGGGTTCGCGACCTCGCTCTACGGCATCGCCACCGCGTTCGCGCTGGCCTGCCTGGGCTTCGGCTTCGTGCGGCCCGGCTTCACCGCGGGCTCCTCGCTGGCGGTCGGACCCGAGGCGCAAGGGTCGGTCGCGGGCAAGGTTACGAGCGTCAACGGTGCGAGCTTCGTGCTGGGGCCGAGCATCGGCGTCGCGCTGTACGGCGCGAACCACGCGCTCCCCTACCTGGTGGCGGGCGCCGGATGCGCGGTGCTGATCGCCTATGCGTGGCGGGTGCTTCGGTAGGCCTACTCCGCCGCGCGCGGGGGGAACGCAAACCCAATAGGCTGAGCCGACGCCGCGTCCTGCTTCAGGCGGCTCGCCATCTGTTCGTAGTCCCGCTCCATCTCCGGCGTGACGCTAGCGCGCGACTCCAGCAGCGCCGCCTCGAAGTCGGCCATCGTCACCGCTTCCGACGAAAGCGACCGTCGGAGCGCGATCAGGCCCGAACGGCGCACCACATCCTCCAGATCGGCGCCGGTGAAGCGGTCGGTCTTGCGCGCGATCTCGCCCAGGTCGACGTCCCCGGCCAGCGGCATCTTGCCCGTCTGGATCGCCAGGATGCGCGCGCGGCCCTCGGTGTTCGGCACGCCCACATAGATCAGCTCGTCGAACCGTCCCGGCCGGAGCAGCGCGGGGTCGATCAGATTCGGGCGGTTGGTCGCGCCGATCACCACCACCGCCTGCAGCTCCTCCAGGCCGTCCATCTCGGCCAAGATGGTGTTGACCACGCGCTCGGTCACCTGTGGCTCGCCCATGCCGCCGCCGCGCGCGGGGACCAGGCTGTCGAGCTCGTCGAAGAAGATGACGGTGGGCGCGACCTGGCGCGCGCGCTGGAACAGCCGGGCGATCTGCTGTTCGCTTTCGCCGTACCATTTGGACAGCAGGTCGCTCGATTTGGTGGCGATGAAATTCGCCTCCGCCTCGCGCGCCACCGCCTTGGCGAGCAGCGTCTTGCCGGTGCCCGGCGGGCCGTAGAGCAGGAACCCCTTGGCCGGGCGTATCCCCAGGCGCCGGAACGCGCCCGGGTCCTTGAGCGGCAGCTCGACCCCCTCCTTTAGCCGCATCTGCGCGGCGTCGAGCCCGCCCACGTCTTCCCAGCGGACGCGCGGGGCTTCCACCATCACCTCGCGCATCGCCGACGGCTGGACGCGCTTGAGCGCCCCCAGGAAATCGTCGCGCGTCACCGACAGCTCGTCGAGCACCTCGGGCGGGATCGTCCGCTCCTCGAGGTTCAGCTTGGGCATGATCCGCCGGACCGCCTCGATCGCCGCCTCGCGCGTCAAGGCCGCCAGGTCCGCGCCGACGAAGCCGTAGGTGGTGCGCGACAGCTAGTCCAAATCGACATCGTCGGTCAGCGGCATGCCGCGCGTGTGGATGCCCAGGATCTCGCGCCGCCCGCGCTCGTCGGGGACGCCGACCACGATCTCGCGGTCGAACCGGCCCGGCCGCCTGAGCGCCTCGTCGATCGCTTCGGGGCGGTTGGTGGCGGCGATCACGACGAGGTTCGCGCGCGCCTCCAGCCCGTCCATCAGCGTAAGCAGCTGCGCGACCAGGCGCTTTTCCGCCTCGCCCGACACCTGGCCGCGCTTGGGCGCGATCGAGTCGATCTCGTCGATGAACACGATCGAGGGCGCGTTCTTGGCCGCGTTCTCGAACA
>CAXTFF010000134.1:0-5848 GCA_964243325.1 uncultured Sphingomonas sp. | reverse complement strand
CGCCGCCCCCTCGCGCGCGAAGCGGCGCAGGCGACGGAGCGCGACCTTGATGTTGCGCGTCCCCAGCTCGCGCGTGTTGTCCAGGTTGCGGTATTCGCGCTGGTCCCAGACCTTGACCGCTCGCCCGTGCTTGGACTCGCCGCCGATCCGCACGCCTTCGGGATTATAGCCTGAATTGCCGAAGGGCGAGGTGCCGCCCGTGCCGATCCATTTGGACCCGCCCTGGTGCCGCCCCTCCTGCTCCTCCAGCCGCTTCTTGAGCGTTTCCAATATCTCGTCCCAGGAGCCGAGCGCCTTCACCCGCTCCATCTCCTCAGGGGTCAGGTGGTTCTCCGCCACTGCTTTGAGCCATTCGTCGGGCACGTCGGCGGGGGGCTGACCGAACGTCGCCGCGACGCCGCGGAACACCTTGGCGAAAACCTGGTCGAACCGGTCGATCAGCCCCTCGTCCTTCACATAGGTCGCGCGGGCCAGATAGTAGAACTCCTCGGGCGTCCGCTCGATCACCTCGGCGTCGAGCGCTTCGAGCAGCAGCAGATGCTCCTTCAAACTGGCCGGGATGCCGGCCGCGCGGAGCTCGTCCAAGAAATTGAAGAACATGGCTACCGCCTATAACGTCGACCCACGCCGCCGCGCCAGACTAACGCAACGCCGCCGAGTTCACCTCCACCGTCGTCTTGCCGTCTGCGGCGAAGCTGGTGCGCGACCGCCCGGCCAGCGGCGAGCGGTCCGGGTTCCCGAACCACCCCTCAATCTGGCGCGCGGTCGGAAGCCGGTCGAGCGTCGCGCCCGTCGCGATCTCGCCGATCCCGTAGGTCTTGACGGTGAAGCCCCGTCCGACGAACGCCGCCCCGTCCACCGCGACCACCGTGCCCGTATCGTTCACGACCGCCAGGACGATGCCGGGGTCCGCTTGTCCCGCAGGCTGGAGCAGATCGACCGATCGGTTCCCCAGTGATACCGCGCCGCGCACGCAGACCGGCGTCGCCCCGTTCGCCGGGAATGCGAGCGACGGCTGCTTCCCGCGCTCGACTTTGGAGACTAGTGCGCTGCCGCCGAGCAACGCACCCAACAAGGCCTGCCCTTGAGCCTCCTTGCCCTTCGTCAGCTTTGCTTCGCGCGCCTTTGCCGCAGGGCAGGGAGCGGCGAAGTTTAGCGGCCGGGCGGCGAAGACCGTCGCGCCCGGCCCGACCGACAGGCCGGCGATCAACGCGTCGAGCGCCGCGACCACCTCGCCGCGGCGCTGGGCCGGGCCGCTGGCGCGCAGCTTCACGATCCAGCTGTCGACCCGCACGAACGCGGCGGCGGTGGTCGTCGCGTCCCCGTTCAGCACCGCGCCATCATAGACAGACCGGATCGCGCCGTCCGCTCGCCCCGCGGCCGCCACCGCGCCCTGCTCGGCGACGCGCACGCCCGCGCCGAACCGGCTGCGGATCGCGACGTCGGTCGCGTACGTCGCCAGTGCCGCATCGGCATAGGCCGCGCGGTACACATAGGCGGTGGCGAACAGCTTGCGGTCGGCGCTTTCATACTGCGCGTGGTTGTCGACGCCCGAACCCGCCTTGGAGAACTCGCCCGTCTTGACGAGCGCCGCGACGCCCGCCTTGGCGGGCAGCGTCACCCGCGCCGCCGCGACCGCGACGGAGCCGGTCGTCACCGTCCAGGCTCCACCGGTCGCGGGCGCGGCCGTCTGCGCGTGGACCGGCGACGCGAGCACCGCGGCGGCGAACAGGAACCCCGACCTCATCCTACTTCCCCTTCGGCGGGCAGCATGACGGCGATGCGTGGGCGCGGCAACGGGGTTCGGCGGACCGCGTTGGCCTCCGCCGCCAACCGCGCTAGAAGCCCGCCATGGATTTCGATCAGCTCCTCGTCCGCTTCTTCCGCACCGACGACATCGCCGCGCTTCCGCCCGAGCGGATCGGGGAGGGGATGGAGCGCCTGCGCCTCCAGTTCGGGCTGGAGCGCGACGAGGGCCGCCGCTTCGCGCTGTGGTGCCTGCTCTATATGCTCGGCGACGCGCCGGACGTGGACGTCGCGTTCAAGGACCCCGACGACCGCGACGCCGCGCGCGACTTCATGGAGATGACCGACCGCGAGCTCGAGGGTGACGATTAGGGCGCGGCGACTAGCCGCGCGTCATCGCGCGCCCGGCACGTAGGAATCGATCAGCGCCCCGACATAATCGGGGTTCGCGCCCGTCAGCTCGAGCGCGGGCCTGCCGCCGTGGATAAAACCGTCGACCGGGTACACGCCGCCGCCGAGACCGCCGACGTCGCGGTACCACACCTTGACCGAACTCCAGTCGCCCGCCGCCGACACGTCGTGGAGCGTCACGTCCTGCTCGGCGTGCCCGCGCTCCCCGTCCAGGCGCGACCAGTTGGCGTGGGTCAGCATCAGCGTGCGCTTCTCGACGATGCGGCTGACGACCGCGACATGGCCGTAACGAAGCCGCGCGGTCTTGGCGAAGACGATCACCGACCCGACGCGCGGCTTGGCGCTCCGGTCGTAGCGGCCCTCGGCCTGGCCCCACCAGGTCCAAGCGTCTCCGTATATCCGGATGCCCGACGCCGCGCGCGCGAATGGGACGCACTGACCGACATAATCCAGCAGCGACGCGGCCGGGGCCGTCGCGGCGGAGCACAGGGCGATCAGGGCCAGGGCGCGGCGTAGCATTGCGCGAGATGTAGCGGCCGCCGGTTGGTGCCCGGTTGCCGATCGTGGTTAGCGCGCGTTCACCTTGACCGAACACCCTCGATCATCGCCGGGTCAGGGCTCCGCTCCGGACGCAGCGCCCAGGGCGGCCAGCGCGGGTGCAGCGAACGTGTCGCGCATCCTGATCATGCGCTCGACAAGCCAGGCATGTTGCCGCGACCAGTCAGCCTCATCCGTCGGTGCGCCGAGCGAGGCGGCGACGATTTTAAAGACCGTACGGCCCTTGTTGATCGACCATTCCAGCTTCTCGCCGAACGCGGCCTCCAGCTCGTCCCGACACGCGGCCATCTCCGCGAACGCCTGCTCCGCGCCCGCGTTGTAGAAGCCCAGAAACGCGCCGACACCGGGGGTGCGTCCCTGGGATCGCCAGGCGTTGAGGTAGCAGCGACCGTCGCTCGTGAGCGGCGCCCAGTAATTGCTGTGCTTGAGCGGGCGGTCGATCTTGCGGAGGGGACCACCCGCCTCGCGCAGACGGTCGTGGAACGCCGCCCAGAAGCGCAGGGTTGACGCGTTGTACTCCGACTCGACAGCGGCGGCCGAAACTGACTGCGGCGCGACCTTGATCCATTCGTTGGGCCTGACCACGACGTCGAACAGCGGCGCGGGTATGCTGTCGCCGATGCGTACGGCCCGGACCTCCGCGCCGAAGAAGGCGTAATCCTCGCCCGTGATGCGGTTCAGCCAGTCGAGTGCGGCGCGGTGCGCGTCGGTGAACTCGCGCGCGATCCAGACCACGATGCGAGCGTCGAAACGCGGAGCGTAGGTCAGGACCTGACCCAAATGCCTGTGGTCCGTCCGCTCCAATTGGTTTTCGATAAGCACATGATGCTCTGTGCCCACGATGCGGCACACGACGTCGGCTGAGAAACCGTCCACCGGGTGCTCGGTCCGGACGAGCTCCAGCCCGGGCAGCTCCAGGCTGTCTGCCAGGAACTGAAGGTTCTCCGGCCCCGCCAGCCACGGCGTGAAGTCGGCGGGCTCGGACGCCCATACTCCCCGCAGGTCGATGTCCTGAAGCCTGCCGATCCTCGCGCCAAAGGGGAGCGACGTATTCAACCCCGATTGGCCTGGCGCTTGGCCATGAAGGCCAGCCGTTCGAACAGCATCACGTCCTGCTCGTTCTTCAGCAGCGCGCCGTGGAGCGGCGGGATCGCCTTGGTCGGGTCGCGGTTCTGGAGCACCTCGAGCGGCATGTCCTCGTTCAGGAGCAGCTTGAGCCAGTCGAGCAGCTCGGAGGTGGACGGCTTCTTCTTGAGGCCCGGCACCTCGCGTATGTCGTAGAACAGGTCCATCGCGCGCGCGACGAGCATGCGCTGGATGCCAGGAAAGTGGACGTCGACGATCGCCTGCATCGTGTCACGGTCCGGGAACTTGATGTAGTGGAAGAAGCAGCGGCGCAGGAACGCGTCGGGCAGCTCCTTCTCGTTGTTCGACGTGATCACCACGACCGGGCGTCCGCTCCCTTCCACCGCGCCGGCGCGCACCGTCTCGCCTGTTTCGTAGACGTGGAACTCCATGCGGTCGAGTTCCTGGAGCAGGTCGTTGGGGAACTCGATGTCCGCCTTGTCGATCTCGTCGATCAGCAGCACGAGCGGGGTCGGGTGGGTGAACGCGTCCCACAGCTTGCCGCGGCGGATATAGTTGCCGATGTCGTGGACGCGCGCGTCGCCGAGCTGGCCGTCGCGCAGGCGCGCGACCGCGTCGTACTCGTACAGGCCCTGTTGCGCCTTGGTCGTCGATTTGACGTTCCATTCGATCAGGTCCGCGCCGAGCGCCCCCGCGATCTCGTGCGCCAGCACCGTCTTACCCGTGCCCGGCTCGCCCTTGACCAGCAGCGGGCGGCGGAGCGTCACGGCGGCGTTGACCGCGACCTTCAGATCGTCGGTCGCGACGTAGTTGGAGGTGCCCTCGAAACGCTTCATGCCGTCGTCCCGCCGATATGCCGGCCGGATCGATGCGGCATTAGACCGCCCGTGGCAAGTCAGCCGGCCGTCTCAGCCTTGGCGCGCGCGCGTCCGGACCTCGAGCAGATCCCAGAGCGCCCGGTGCTGGTCGAGCAGCGCGCGCGCGCCGAACAGGGCCGCCCGCCTAAAGGCCGGCTCGTCGTCCAGCCGATCCAGCATCGCCGCCGTCTCGCCCGCCCCCGGCAGCACGGGCGCGGGCAGGCAAAGGCCGTAGGCGTCCGCCGCCCGTCCGATCACCGCGCGGATCGCGGGCCAATCGAGCGCCAGCGCCGCGGTCGCGCCCGTCGCCACCCCGACGCGGTCGGACCGCGCGAGCAGGCGAAAGGCGTGGCGCTGCACGCCGAGCGCGGAGTCGGTCGCCGCTTGGCCCGGCGTGGAGGGCAGGGGGCCCGACGCCGATACCGTGCGCGCCAGGTGCCCGCGCTCGTCCGCCAGCGCCCCGGCGACGCGGTCGAGCCACTCCGCCGCCGTCCCGGCCGCAGGATGCTCGCGCGCCTGGTCGGCCAGGCTGCGGCGCGCACCGTGGACCGCGCAGAGCGCGTGCACCGCATCGGCCAGGTCGACCCGGCGCGCCATCGACGCGTCGGCGCGCGACGTCTCGGGAAGGTCGGAGCGGCGGTCACCCCGGTCCGATGCGCGCCGATCCACGTGGGCGCGCCGGTCGGCCGAACACAGGCGGCGGACGTGAACATGGACGGCGCTGCCGCCTGCGTCTACCAGGGCCGTCACCCCGTTCCAAGATTGCGCGCCGCGTTCAGCGACGAGGTGCAAAGCCATGCCCGTTCATCCTATCGTGAGCCGCACCCGCCCGAAGATGGTCGCGAACTCCGTTCTTGATCCCATGGCGTAAAGGACGGGCGTAAAGGCGAGGTGTGCGCCGCGTTAAGCAAGCGGCAAGGGGTTGCCGGTCGTGGGCGAGACCTTGCCGTGCGGGGTCGACGTGATCCGACCGTGCCGTTCCCGTTTCGTCTGCATCGATGAAGGGCGGCCGAGCGCACCTCGTCCCCGATTGCGGGCGCGCACGGAGAGGGGGCGGGAACCGTTCGGGTTCCCGCCTCCTTTGATGTTCGGGTCCGGTGCCGCCGCGCCGGTGCGGGCGCGGCGGGGCTGCGCGGCCTACAGCAGCACGAGGTCCTCGGCCGAGAAGCCCTGGTTGCCGACGTTGACCG
>CAXTFF010000133.1:0-5945 GCA_964243325.1 uncultured Sphingomonas sp. | reverse complement strand
GCCGTCCACGCCTCCACGCGCGCGGTCAGTTTGGGTTCGGTGCCCGAGGCGCGGAGGAGCCACCAGCCTTGCGCGGTGGTGACGCGCAGGCCGTCGGTACGGTCGATGACCGCGCCTTCGGCGAGCAGGGCTTGTTCGATCTCGGCGAGGACGCGCGGCTTGTCGGCGTCGGGGCACGGCAGGCGAAGTTCGGGGGTGGCGTGGGTGCGCGGCAGCGCCTCGCGCCAGGCGGTGAGGCTGCCGCGGCGGCCGATGGCGGCGAGAAGGCGGACCGCGTTGTGGAGGGCGTCGTCGGTGCCGTACCAGCCTTCGGCGAAGAACAGGTGGCCGCTCATCTCGCCCGCGATCGGCGCGCCTTCGCGCAGCATCGCCTCGCGGATGAGGACGTAGCCGGAAGGGGAGAGGACGCCCCTGCCCCCGGCTTCCGCGATCCCGTCGAACAGGACGCGGCTGGATTTCACGTCGGCGACGACGGCCGCGCCGGGCAAGCGGGTGAGGACGTCCTGCGCAAGGAAGAGCAGGAGCTGGTCGGGCCAGACGATCTCGCCCGCCCCGTCGACCACGCCGATGCGGTCGCCGTCGCCGTCGAAGGCGATGCCGAGGTCCAGGCCGCGCTCGCGGACGAGCGCCTGGAGGTCGGCGAGGTTGGCGGGGTCGGACGGGTCGGGATGGTGGGCGGGGAAGCGGCCGTCGATTTCGCAGTGGATCAGGTGGTGCTCGCCGGGAAGCGCGGCGGTCAGGCGCTCGACGATCCGGCCGGTCGCGCCGTTGCCGGCATCCCAGCCGATGCGCAGCGCTGGCGTGCCGTCGGCGGCCTGAAGGAGGCGGTGGAAGTAGGCGTCGGCGATGTCCCCTGCCCGGTCGGTTCGTAGCCCTCCCCGGCGTAGGCCGGGGTCCAGCCGTGGTGCCGTCGGCGTACCGGGCCGGTCATGCTCGCCATGCGCAGCGGCTGGGCCCCGGTCTTCGCCGGCGAGGCGTTCGTGTTTGAATAGGACGGATGTGGGCGGATGACCGAGGACCAGATCACGCAGGGCCTGGCCGTGGACCGGTTCGGTGCCGAGCAGGATCTTGAAGCCGTTCTCGCCCGGCGGGTTGTGCGAGCCGGTGACCATGACACCGCCATCGAGGCCGCGCGCGTGGACGGCGTAGTAGAGCCGGCCGGTCGGGCCGAGGCCGGTGCGCTCCACCTCGACGCCACCGGCGACGAGGCCGTGCGCGAGCTCGGCCTCCAGCATCGGGGAGGACAGGCGACCGTCATAGCCGACCGCGACCACGCGCCCGCCCCGCGCGCGCACGGCGGCGGCGACGCGCAGGCCGAGCGCCTGGGCGTCGGCTTCGGTCAGGTCCGGGCCGACGCGGCCGCGCAGGTCGTAGGAACGCACCAGCCGCGGGTTGACCGCGGCCGGTGCGCCTGTTCCGGCGATCAACGCCTAGGGCGTCAGTAGCCGCGCTTGTTCATGCGGCGCTGGTCGAGCGCCTTCTTGCCCAGATAGGCCGCGCCCAGCGCCATGCCGAGCGGGCCCATGCGGCGCATCCCGCCCGCCAGCAGCGCGCCGGTGAGCGCGCCCTTGACGCCGCCCGAGCCGTCGCGGCGGTCGATGCGGCTGCCGATAACCGCGCCCAGAATCTTGCCGATCATGCTTCTTCCCCTCCGAAAACATTGTCCTTGAGCGCGCCGAGGCCGGACAGGACCGCCCAGCCGACCGCGTAGGTCGCGGCGACGGGCAGCACGACCTTGAGCACGTTGGCGACGATCGCGCCCTTGATCGCGCCGTCGGCCGACCCGTCGTCGCCGCTCATCGAGTCGATCGCGCCGCCTATCAATGCGCCAATGGTCGTCGCGCCCATGTGCCGAAATCCTTTTGCCCTGCGCATGACGCGCGGGGACGCTCGGTGGTTCCGGTCAGCGACCCAACATCGTCTCTGGGCGGACGACGCGATCGAAGGTGTCGGCGTCGACGAGCCCGAGCTCCAGCCCCGCCTCCTTGAGCGTCTGACCCTTCTCGTGGGCATGCTTGGCGATCTTCGCGGCCGCGTCGTAGCCGATCTCGGGGGCGAGCGCGGTGACGAGCATCAGCGAGCGGTCGAGCAGCAGCTTGATGTTGTCGCGCCGGGCGGTCGCGCCCTCCACCGTGCGCTCGGCGAAGCTCGTCATGCCGACGCTGAGCAGGTCGATCGAGCGGAGCACGTTCGCGCCGATCAGCGGCTTGAACACGTTCAGCTCCATATGGCCCTGCATCCCGCCCACCGTGACGGCGACGTTGTTGCCCATCACCTGCGCGGCGACCATGGTCAACATCTCGTTCTGGGTCGGGTTGACCTTGCCGGGCATGATCGAGCTGCCCGGCTCGTTGGCGGGAAGCTCGAGCTCGCCGAGGCCGGAGCGCGGGCCGGAGGCGAGCAGACGCAGGTCGTTGGCGATTTTCGTGAGCGCGACCGCGAGCACGTTGAGCGTCCCGTGCAGGTCGACCAAGCCGTCGTTGGAGGCCAGCGCCTCGAACTTGTTGGGGGCGCTGGTGAAGGGCAGCCCGGTCAGCTCGGCGATCTCGGCGGCGACCGCCTCGCCGAAGCCCGCCGGAGCGTTCAGGCCGGTGCCGACCGCCGTGCCGCCCTGCGCGAGCGGCATGATGTTGTAGCGCGTCGTGTTCTCGATCCGCTCGCGCGCGTTCTTTAACTGCTGGGCGTAGCCGGAGAATTCCTGGCCGAGCGTCAGCGGCGTCGCGTCCTGAAGGTGGGTGCGGCCGATCTTGACGATGTCGTCCCATTCGCGCGCCTTGGCATCGAGCGCGGCGTGGAGCCGGTCGAGTGCGGGGATCAGCTTGTCACGTACCGCGATCGCGGCGGCGACGTGGAGCGCGGTCGGGAAGCTGTCGTTGGAGGACTGGCCGCGATTGACGTCGTCGTTCGGGTGGACCGGGACCTTGCCGCCGCGCGATCCCGCCACCTGCTCGTTGGCGCGGCCGGCGATCACCTCGTTCGCGTTCATGTTGGACTGGGTGCCCGACCCCGTCTGCCAGATGACGAGCGGGAACTGGTCGTCGAGCGCCCCGCTCGCGACCTCGGCCGCGGCGGCCTCGATCGCGTCGGCCTTGGCCGGGTCGAGCCCATGGGCGCGGTTCACGCGGGCGCAGGCCTGCTTCACCAGCGCGAGCGCGTGGACGATGCCGATGGGCATGCGCTCGGCCGCGCCGAACGGGAAGTTGCCGATCGAGCGCTGCGTCTGCGCGCCCCAATAGGCGGCGGCGGGGACGGCGATGGGGCCGATCGAGTCGGTTTCGGTGCGGGTGTCGGTCATGCGCGCCCTATTAGCGCGAGCGACGTCCCGATCCAGCGCCGCGCTATTTTTTGCGTTTGAAGTCGACCGCCACCACGTTCGAGCCATCCTCGACAGGGGTGATCGTCGGTCCGTCGTTCTGCGCGGCGTCGTGTTCGGTCGGGCCGTCGTTCGGGCCCTCCTGCGCCTGGAAGCGGAGTTCGAACGCGACGGCGGGGTCGTGGAAGCCGGTGATCGCCGAATAGGGGACGACGAGCTTGGACGGCACCTGGTTGAAGGACAGGCCGACCGAGAACTTGGCGTCATCGACGACGAGGTCCCAGAAGCGGTTCTGGATGACGATCGTCATCTCGTCGGGAAAGCGTTCGATGAGGCGCTTGGGGATGTCGACGCCGGGCGCGTGCGTCTTGAAGGTGATGTAGAAATGATGCTCGCCGGGCAGCATCGAGCCGCCCTCGACGACGGTGGTCAGCACGCGGCCGACGACCGCGCGCAGGGCTTCCTGGACGATCTCGTCATAGGGGATCAGGCTGTCGGGAAGGCCGTCGCTCATGCCTCGTGGGGTTAGGCGGTTTTCGGGGCGGGTCAAGATTGCATGGGCGGGTCCGGCCGCTTATCGGCGACGTCATGCGCCAGGCCACCATCACCCGCGACACCGCCGAGACCCGGATCACGGCCACCGTCGACCTCGACGGCACCGGCGCGTTCCGGGTGAGCACGGGCATCGGCTTCCTCGACCATATGATCGAGCAGCTGTCGCGCCATTCGCTGATCGACATCGAGCTGGCGGTCGAGGGCGACCTGCATATCGACGGGCACCACACCACCGAGGACTCGGCGCTGGCGCTGGGCCAGGCGGTGGCGCGGGCGCTGGGGGACAAGCGTGGGGTCAGGCGGTACGGCGACGCGCTGAGCCCGATGGACGAATGCCTGACGCGCGTGGCGCTGGACCTGTCGGGGCGGCCCTGGCTGGCGTGGCGGTGCCCGTTTACCCAGACCAGGCTGGGATCGTGGGACACCGAGCTGATCGAGCACTGGTTCCATTCTTTCGCGCAGACCGCGGGGATGACGCTCCATGTCGAACTGCTCCACGGGCGCAACAACCACCACATCGTCGAGAGCGCGTTCAAGGGCTTGGCGCGCGCCTTGCGCACGGCGGTGGAGATCGATCCGCGCAAGGGCGACGCGGTGCCGTCGACCAAGGGCGTGCTTTGACCCTGGCGTTGATCGATATCGGGTCGGGCAATCTCCATTCGGTCGAGAACGCGCTGCGCGCGGCGGGTTGCGACGATCTGGTGGTGACGGCCGATCCGGATGCGGTGGGCGCGGCGGAGCGGATCGTGTTGCCGGGCGTGGGCGCGTTCGGGGCCTGCGCGGCGGCGCTGCGCGCCGAGGATGGGCTGGTTGACGCGTTGGAGGAGGCGGCGCTGCGGGACGCGCGGCCGTTCCTGGGCATCTGCGTCGGTATGCAGCTGATGGCGGACGTCGGCGAGGAGCATGGCGAGCACGCGGGCCTCGGCTGGCTGCCGGGGCGCGTGCGGCGGCTCGCGGCCGGCGATCCGTCGGTTAAGGTGCCGCATATGGGGTGGAACGACGTGACGCCGATGGGCGGGCATCCGCTGCTGGCGCGCGGGGAGGCGTACTTCCTGCATTCCTACGCCTATGACGGCGCGGGGCTGCTCGCGGTCACCGATCACGGCGGACCGGTCAGCGCGGCGATCGGGCGCGACAACCTGCTGGGCGTCCAGTTCCACCCGGAAAAGAGCCAGCGTTACGGGCTGGAGCTGCTCGCGCGTTTCCTGGCGTGGCGGCCGTGAGCCTGATCGTCTTTCCCGCGATCGACCTGAAGGCGGGCCAGGTGGTGCGCCTGGCCGAGGGCGATATGGCGCGCGCGACGGTGTACGGCGACGATCCCGCCGCGCAGGCGCTGCTGTTCGCCGAAGCCGGCGCGGCGCACCTCCACGTCGTCGACCTCGACGGCGCGTTCGCGGGGGCGTCGGTCAACGGCGAGGCGGTGGCGGCGATCGTGTCGCGCTTTCCCGGGCACGTCCAGCTCGGCGGCGGCATCCGCGACCGGGCGGGGGTGGAACGCTGGTTCGGGCTGGGCGTCGCGCGCGTCGTGATCGGCACGGCGGCGCTGGAAGACCCTGACTTCGTGCGGGCGGCGGCGCGGGACTTTCCCGGCGGGATCGTGGTGGCGGTGGACGCGAAGGACGGCATGGTCGCCACGCGCGGCTGGGCGTCGGTGTCCGATGTGGGCGTGGTCGAGCTCGCGCGGCGGTTCGAGGATGCGGGGGTCGCGGCGCTGCTGTTCACCGATGTTGGGCGCGACGGGTTGCTGAAGGGCGCGAACATCGAGGCGACCGTCGACCTGGCGCGGCAGGTGGCGATCCCGGTGATCGCCAGCGGGGGCGTGAAGGGGCTGGCGGACATCCGCGTGCTGGCGCTCCACGCCAAGGACGGGATCGAGGGCGTGATCACCGGACGCGCCTTGTATGACGGGCGGCTAGACCTCGGCGCGGCGCTGGCCGTGGCGGCGGCGTGACGGCCAGGTCATGACGGTGCGCGCGCGCGTCATTCCCTGTCTGGACGTCGCGGACGGGCGGGTGGTGAAGGGCGTCAATTTCGTGTCCCTGCGCGATGCGGGCGATCCGGTGGAGCAGGCGCGCGC
>CAXTFF010000132.1:4044-5977 GCA_964243325.1 uncultured Sphingomonas sp. | reverse complement strand
GGCCAGGACTCGGCCATAACTCCGAAACCATCTTTTGGTTTACCGATCGCGTTTGACTCCGCTCGCGTCGGCGCACGGCCAGCAATCTGCCAGCCTTCATAGAAAGCGGTTCGATCGGCATAACTATCCGGCGTCCACTGTTTCTCGAAACGTGGGCTATCCCATCGATTGCATCGTGCACCTCTTGCGCAGTGAACGTCTGCGGCCGTGCTGTCATATACATATCCGCTCTCGGCCACCGTCTCCAAACCCGCCGGCATCAGCTTCTTCTCCGTCGCGTCGCCCCATTGCGTAACGTAATTGTCCTGCACTCGGTTAACTGACAGCCCGTCCCACCAGCGCGTTCGCGCGAGCAGACGAATGTTGGCGATCCAGCCTTGCGAGAACGGCGCGGGCATCAGCTGGAACGCCACCCGCCGCGCCCGTCCGCTCGCATCGGCTGCGAGCTCCATGACCAGCAGGTCCTCCGCCGCGATCGCCCGCCAGTCGCCAGCGGGCGCGGCGGCGACGATCTCCGACGGCGCCTTCGCGTCGGGCCCGGTGCGCCCGGCCGCCTGCGCGGCGGCCGCCTGGGCCAGGAAGAAGGGAAGGAGGAGGGTGATCATGCCGCCGAACCTGCCCCGAACCGCCCCGGCGCGCAACGCTTGCGCGCGGGAGCGCGGGGCGATACGGCGCACCGCTTCCAGGCATGGAATGCGGAGCGGTGGCCGAGTGGTCGAAGGCGCTCGCCTGGAAAGTGAGTATGCGCCAAAAGCGTATCGAGGGTTCGAATCCCTCCCGCTCCGCCACCACCCGATCGCCGCATATGGTCGGAAAGCCCGGCGCGCCCCACCCTATCGCGCGTCGGCCATCGGCAGTCGCAGCACGAATGTCGCCCCCGCATCGGAGGAGGCGAGCGCCACCGCGCCGCCCGCCGCGTCCAGGAGCGACCGGACGATGGGCAGGCCCAGCCCCGTGCCACCCGACGCGCGGCGGGTGGTGAAGAACGGCTCGAACACGCGGCCGCGGTCGGCGGGCGCGATGCCGGGGCCGTCATCGGCGACGCGGATGGCACAGGCGGTGTCCGACAACGGCTCGGCGGTGACGCGCACCCGGCTCGCGCCCGCCTGGCGGCTGTTCTCGAACAGGATCGCCATGGCCGTCTCCAGCGTCGCGGCGGGGACGGCGACCCTGGGCGACGACGGGGGCAGGGCCAGCTCCACCCGGAACCCCCCGGCGCGGTGCGCGTCGGCCAGGCGCGCCAGGACCGGCCGGGGATCGACGGCCTCGTTTCCGACGGGCTCGGCCATGTCGGCGCGCGCCAGGTCGAGCAGGCGCGAGACGAGCAGCCCCAGCCGGCCGGCGTCCGCGTCCGCATTGGCCAGGAACCGCGCGCGCTCGGCCGGGGTCATCGCCGCGCCGTGGTCGCCCAGCAGCTCCAACGCGCCGCGGATGCCTGCCAGCGGCGTCTTGAACTCGTGGGAGACCGCATGAGCGAAATCGCGCAGGTAGCGCGACCGCCGCCCGATCGCGTCGGCCATGACGGCGAAGTCGCGGTAGAGGTCGCGGATCTCGATCGCGGCGGTGGCGGGCGGGTCGGGCACCTTTCCGCCGCCGCCCGCGACCGCCCGGGTGGCGCGGCCCAGCGCCTCGATCGGCCGGGCGATGCCGCGCGACAGCACGCCGCTCAGCCCCACGAGCGTCACGAGGATGGCGAGCGCGGCGAGCGCGATCTTGCCGCCGTCCTCGTGCACGCCCCGGAACAGCGCGCGCGACGAGCGCGACAGCAGCGGCACGCCCACCACGCGCCCGCCCGCGATCACGGGCCGCGCGTGGTGGACGCGGATGGCGGCCGCGCGCGACAGCCATTCGAATCGATAGGTCGCGCGGTAGCCGGCGTCGCGGCGGAGCACGGTGGCGGGCCGCCCGCCCAGCGCGCGGCGGACCTCCGGCA
>CAXTFF010000132.1:0-3944 GCA_964243325.1 uncultured Sphingomonas sp. | reverse complement strand
TCGCGGCGGAGCACGGTGGCGGGCCGCCCGCCCAGCGCGCGGCGGACCTCCGGCATCGCGGCATGGCTCCCGCCCGCTCGCCGTCCGGTGACGACCCGGCCCCGCGCGTCGAGCAGCATGATCGCGGCCAGCGTGGTGCGGCGCGTGTGGGCCAGGACCGGACCGATCCGCCGGGCCGCGACGACCGCTTCGGGCGCAGGCGGTCCGGCGGCGGTCGGGGCGGGGCGCTCGGGCAGGATCGGGGTCGCGCTCAGATCGATGCCGGGCGGCTCGGGGCGGAACTCGGTCGGACCAGGCGGCGACAGCGGCGGCGCCCCCGGCCAGAGCGCGGCGGCGGTCGCGGACAGGGCGGCCGCCTGCGCCACCGGCTCGCCCTCCGTCTGGCGGACCAGCGTGTTCTCGTACACGCGCCCGAACACCGCGCCGACGCCCGGCAGCGCGGCGACCAGGATCAGCGTCGAGAACAGGATCGTGCGCAGCCGCAGCGGAGGCCAGCGGCGCTTCACCCATTCCCTCGCGCGTCCGGTCACGACCCCCGGCACGCGCCCAGCCGGTGACCGACGCCCGGCCGCGTCTCGATCAGGTCGCCGCCGCCGACGCCCGCGAACTTGGCGCGCAGGTTGCGGACATGGCTGTCGATCGTGCGGTCGGTGACGGCGAAGCCGGGGCCGTGCAGCCGGTCGATGATCGCGTCGCGCCCGAACACGCGCCCCGGCATCGCGGCGAGCGTGCGCAGCAGCGAGAACTCGGTCACCGTCAGCGGGACGTCGATCCCGTCCCACCCCGCGCGCCAGCCCTCCGGGTCGAGGGTCAGCAGGCCATGGCGGATGACGCCGCCCGCCGCCGCGACGGCGGGCGGACGGCCGGCGGTGCGGCGCAGCACCGCCTGGACGCGCGCCACCACCTCGCGCGGGGAGAAGGGCTTGACCACGTAATCGTCGCCGCCCAGCTCGATGCCCAGCACCCGGTCGATCTCGTCGTCGCGCGACGACAGGAACAGGATGGGCGTGTCGCCGGCCGCGCGCAGGCGGCGGCACACCTCCAGCCCGTCCATGCGCGGCATGTTGATGTCCAGGATCACCAGGTCGGGCGCGTGCCCGGCCGCGATCCGGAGCGCGACCTCGCCGTCCTCGGCCTCCAGCGCGTCCAGGCCGGCCTTGCCCAGCGCGAAGACGAGCAGCTGGCGGATATGCGGATCGTCGTCGACGACCAGGATGGTGCGGGGCATGGGACACCGGATCACCGCGCGGGTCCCGCCGTCAACGGTGAAGGCGGGGTCGGGCGACGAGGCGACCCGTCGCACCCGCGCCCGAACGGCGCGGCGCGCGGGCGGGCCGTGGCGGGGCCGAGCAGCGCCTCCGCCCGCGCGAGGCGGCGGGCGCCGCGCCCGGTCCAGCCGTAGGGATCGGCCTGCTCGCGCCGCAGCCGGACGAGCGTCCCCGTCCTGATCCAGGCCACGCGGTCGCGGAGCCGAGGCCCGCCCGCGCGCCGCTCCAGCTCGATCAACGGCAGCGGTGCCGACGGCCCCAAGCGGTTCAGGTGGCAAAGGTCGATCCGGTCGCCCTCCCGCGCGCTCCGGACGTTCAGGCGGCGGCGACCGCGCCCAGGTCGACGACCGCCGCGCCCGCCAGGACGATCCCGGCCGCCAGCGCGTTGGCGTCCAGCAGCCACCGCGCGCTCCTGCCCGCCAGCAGCCGCCGGCAGATCAGCACCAGGCCCACCGCCACCAGCGCCATCCAGGCGAGCGCCGACAGCCGCGGCACCGTCATCTGATAGGCCTCGACATAGTCCAGCGTCCGCCGCGCCGACGAGGCGACGAGCAGCAGGTTCTGGACGATCCACACCACCACCAGCGCCCGCACCGCCGCGCTCCGCGCGGCCGCCGAGCCGGGACGAAGGGCGAGCAGCACGAACGCGCCCGCCAACAGCGCCGTCACGATCAGCGGATACGCCCCCGGGTGGGCGTATGCGGCCAGCGTCACCCCCGCCGGCAGCGCCGCCCCGTTCCACGGGAAAGCGAGGTCGAGCGCGTTCTCGACCGCGAACACCGCGTTGAAGACCAGGAGCGACAGCACCAGCGTCGCCACCGGCAGCTCCGGCGCGCGGACCGCGCCCGCCCCGCTCGGCGGGGCCAACCGCGGCACGAACGGCCGGAAGCTCGGCCGGACCAGCGCCGCGACCACCACCCAGAACACCAGCCGACCGACCGAGGGTATCCCCATCCGCTCCAGCACCGCTCCGATCAGCGGATTGGCCGCGGCGAAGAGGAGCGCGAACGACAGCCCGCCCATCCCGGGCGCCGCCAGCGGCACCGCCGCCGCGCGCAGGCCCCCCGCGCGCCCGTGTCCCATCAGGCGGCGCGCATCGACCGGCGGACGCGCCAGGCCCGCAAGCCCGTGGGCGGAGAGCCGCGGCGCCCACCGTCCCGCCCCGTCGAACCCGGTCCGCGTCAGCAGCGCCGCCGACGCGATCCCCGTCCAGGCCAGGGCGGCCGCCGACGGGCTGGGACCGTCGAGGAGCACCAGCCCGAACGCCGCGGCCACCAGCGGCGCGACCGACGCCGCGCCGCGCCGCACCCCCCGGACGGCCGCCGCCAGCACGGCGGGCCAGGCCAGCGTGAACAGCCCCAGCGTCCAGCCCGGCCCGCGTCCCCGGAACAGGAGGTCGGCCGCGGCGAGCAGGACGAGCAGCCCGGCGGCCTTGGCGACGAAGCTGTGACGGGTTGTACGTGACGACATGCGAGGCTCCCGGCGGCGAGCTTTCGCGATGCCGCACGTTCGTGAGCGCCGACCCGCGACGGCGGCGCGCTCGCCGCGCGCCTTCCGTGCGGAAGCCGTGCAGACGAGGCCCGCGTCAGCCCATGCGGAAGCCCGCGACGCCGTTCTCGCCGCCGTCCGTCCGCTCGCGGCCCGCCAGCAGGTTTTCCAGCTCCGCCAGCGTGTGCGGCACGTCCAGATGCTGCGCCCCCAGGAACAGGCGGCTGCCGTCGCCTTCCGGGACGGCGTGGGTCAGCTTGTCGATATCGACCAGCGCGCGGCCGGTCGGCAGGATCTCGATTTGGACGAAGCGCATGGGACGACCTTCAGGGACGGTGGGGAGGACCCGCGCTATGCGGCGTCGCGCGCCCGCCGGATAGGGGGCGCGTCCGCGCGTCGACCTGCCCGCGCCGGCGCGCGCGAGACCGCCGCCTCCCACCCCGCCCGCCGCCGCTCACCAGAAGCGGCTGCCCGGCACGCCCTTGAACGGCCCCGCCAGATCGGCGGTGATCCAGCCGCCATAGAAGCCGCCCGGCTGCGGGGTCACGCGCTCGCCGTCCACGAAGCAGCCGTCCAGCGGCTCGGCGTAGAAGGCGAGGCGGTCCGCGATCGACGCGAAGGCGGGCGTGGGCCGGGGATAGCTCCACGCGACGTCCCGGATCGTGCCGCCGTCCATGACCAGGTCGAAATACGTCGCCGGCCCCTTCCATTCGCACAGCGACCGCCGCGCGTTCGGGCGGAGCGCGCTCATCAGCAGATCGGCGCGCGGCAGGTAGTAGGTCGGCGGGTGGCTGGTCTCGATCGTGCGGACGGCCGCGCGCGTATCGGCGATCGCCGCGCCCCGGTGCTCGATCCGGATGCGGCGGCCGCTCGGCTGGGCGGTCGCGGGGCGCGGATAGTCCCAGACGCTTTCCCGGCCCGGGCCCACGGCCTCGCGGACGACGCCGGTCATGGGCCCGTCACGCCGCGGCGAGGCGGCGTTCGAGATCGTCCGCCCCGCCCACCGTCTCGCCGTCGATGACGATCAGCGGCGTGGTCGCGACCCCGTGCTCGGCC
Organism: uncultured Sphingomonas sp.; assembly: GCA_964243325.1. Taxonomy (GTDB): domain Bacteria; phylum Pseudomonadota; class Alphaproteobacteria; order Sphingomonadales; family Sphingomonadaceae; genus Sphingomonas. Next base: position 132 of record CAXTFF010000132.1, on the reverse strand, counting down.
TTGAACGCGTCCACCTCCTCGCGCGAGCGGAGCAGCCGGTCGTCCACCTCGTACCCCGCCCGCTCCAGCATCTCCTTGGCGCGCACGCCGAAGGGGCAGGTATGGTCGGGCAGGATCATGCGATACAGCGTG
>CAXTFF010000131.1:0-5994 GCA_964243325.1 uncultured Sphingomonas sp. | reverse complement strand
AAATACGGCATGGACGACCTGCGCGCGTTCTTCGACGGCGATATCCGCTGGCTGAAGCATTACGGCTTCTCCGCGCTCGACGTGCCTACCCTGTCCGGCGGAGTCGGCGCATGAAGTTCACGCTAGGCTGGCTCCGCGAGCATCTCGACACCGATGCGACCGTCGACGGGGTCGCGGCGACGCTCACCCGCATCGGCCTGGAGGTCGAGGGCGTGACCGATCCCGGCGCCAAGCTCGCCGCGTTCCGGGTGGCGCGCGTGCTGACCGCCGAGCGTCACCCGCAGGCGGACAGGCTGCAGGTGCTGTCGGTCGATGCGGGTGACGGTCCGGTCCAGGTCGTATGCGGCGCGCCCAACGCGCGCGCGGGGATGGTCGGGGTGTTCGGCGCGCCGGGGGCCCATGTTCCCGGCTCGGGCGTCACGCTCAAGGTCGCGGCGATCCGCGGGGTCGAATCGAACGGCATGATGTGCTCGACCCGCGAGCTGGAGCTGGGCGACGAGCATGACGGCATCATCGAATTGCCCGCCGACGCGCCGGTCGGGACGGCCTATCCCGACTATGCGGGCTTGAGCGATCCGGTGATCGACGTAAGCGTCACCCCCAACCGCCAGGACTGCATGGGCGTTCGCGGCATCGCGCGCGACCTCGCCGCCGCCGGGCTGGGAACGCTCAAGCCGTTCCACGTGGAACAAATCGCGGGCGAGGGGAGCGGTCCCGAGGTCGCCACGGCCGATCCGGAGGGATGCCCCGCGTTCTACGCGCAGGGCGTGACCGGCGTGACGAACGGCGACGCCCCCGACTGGATGCGCCGCCGCCTGCTCGCCGTCGGGCAGAAGCCGATCTCCGCGCTGGTCGACGTCACCAACTATGTGATGCTCGATCTCGGCCGGCCGCTGCACGTCTATGACAGCGCCAAGCTTCGGGGCGGTTTGGTCGCGCGCAAGGCGCGCGCGGGCGAGCGGCTGACCGCGCTCAACGGCAAGACCTACGCTCTCGACGGGACGATGACCGTCATCGCCGACGCCCAGGCCGTCCACGACATCGGCGGCATCATGGGCGGCGAGCATTCGGGCGTGTCGGCGGGCACCACCGACGTCGTGATCGAATGCGCTTGGTTCGATCCCGACACGATCGCGCGCACCGGCCAGCGGCTGCTGCTCTCCAGCGACGCCCGCCAGCGGTTCGAGCGCGGGGTCGATCCGGCGTTCCTGGACGACGGCCTCGCCCACGCGACCCGGCTCGTGCTCGACATATGCGGCGGGACGGCGAGCGGCGTCACCCGCGCCGGATCGCCGCCCATTGAGCGCCGAACGATCCGCTATGACCCGCATCTCTGCCGCGACCTGGGCGGCCTCGCGGTCGCGCCGGAGCGGCAGGCCCGCATCCTGCTCTCGCTCGGCTTCACCGTCGGGGCGATCGACCATGCCGACGCCTATAGCGACGCGCTGTTCGCCACGATCGAGGGGCGCTGGCCCGTGACCGTCCCGACCTGGCGGCGCGACGTCGACGGCCCGGCCGACCTGGTGGAGGAGGTGGTCCGCATCGTCGGGATCGACGACGTGCCCTCCGTCCCGCTCCCGCGCGCGGCGGGCGTCGCGCGTCCGACCGCCACCCCCGCGCAGACGCTGGAGCGCCGCCTGCGCCGCGCCGCCGCCGCGCGCGGGGCCGACGAGGCGGTGACCTGGAGCTTCATCTCCGAGGCCGAGGCCGCCCCGTTCGGCGGCGGCGCATGGACGCTCGCCAACCCGATCAGCGAGACGTTGAAGGTCATGCGCCCCTCGCTCCTCCCCGGCCTGCTGAGCGCGACCATAGGTAATGTTCGTCTGGTTCAGGGCTCCGTTCGCCTGTTCGAGATCGGCCGTCGCTACCTCGCCGACGCCGAACGCCCGACGCTGGGCCTCGTCCTGGCCGGCGACCGGACCCCTCGCGGCTGGCGCGGAGGCAAGGCAGCCGCGTTCGACGCGTTCGACGCGAAGGCGGAGGCGTTGGCGCTGCTAGCCGCGGCGGGCGCGCCGGTCGACAATCTCCAGGTCATGGGCGGGGCGGGGGACGCCTGGCACCCGGGCCAGTCGGGGACGCTGCGCCTGGGTCCGAAGACGGTGCTCGCCGCTTTCGGAATGCTGCACCCGAGCGTGCTCAAGGCCTTCGATCTGCCCGGCGCCGTCGCCGCGGTGGAGCTGTATTTGGACGCCATTCCGCCCAAGCGCGGAAGCGGCTTCGCGCGGCCCGCCTATGCGCCGCCCGCGCTCCAGCCCGTCCGCCGCGACTTCGCCTTCGTCGTTCCGGCCGACCTGCCCGCCGACCAGCTCGTCCGCGCGGTCCGGGGCGCGGACAAGGCGGCGATCGTCTCCGCCCGCGTGTTCGACGTGTTCCCGCTCGAGGGCGGGAAGTCGGTCGCGGTCGAGGTGATGCTCCAGCCGGGTGAAAGGAGCTTCACCGAGGCCGACCTGAAGGCGGTCAGCGACAAGGTGGTCGCGGCCGCCGCCAAGCAGGGGGCGACGTTGCGTGGCTGACCTGATCCATATTGGCAACGGCCAGCTGTCGGCGGCGATCGACCCGTTCGGGGCGGAGCTGACGCACTTGCGCGACGCGGACGGCCGCGAGCTGATGACCGACGCCGACCCGGCCTATTGGACCGGCCGCGCGCCGATCCTGTTCCCGGTGGTCGGCCGCGTAACGGGCGATGTGGTCCGTATCAATGGGCGAGAGTACCCGATGCCCAAGCACGGCTTCGCTCGGCGGAGCATGTTCACGGTATCGCAAGAGCATGAGAGCTGGGCCGTATTCACGCTGGAGGCCAACACGGAGTCGCGCCGCTCATACCCATTCGAGTTCCAGCTTCGTGTGATGTTCGAGGTGGTCGGTCTGACGCTCACGACGACCGTGGAGATTTGGAATGTTGACCGTGAGCGCGCCATGCCCGCGCAGTTCGGCTTCCACCCCGCCTTTTCCTGGCCGCTGCCTTACGACCGGGACCGCGCGGATCACCGTATCCTGTTCGACGGGGACGAGCCGGGCGAGCTCCGTGCGATCACCCCGGACGGCTTCATCGCCGCCGAGGGCCGCCCGAGCCCGCTGGATGGCCGCGAGCTGCGCTTGCATGACGCGCTGTTCGCCAACGACGCGCTCGTCTGGGACCCGGTGCGCTCGCAGCGGCTCGGCTACGGCGCGCCGGACGGACCTGGGCTCGATATCGCGTTCCCCGACACGCCCCGTCTCGGCATCTGGACCAAGCCGGGCGCGCGGTTCGTCTGCGTCGAACCCTGGCACGGCATCGCCGACCCGGCCGGCTATGCGGGCGAGTACCGGGACAAGCCCGGCGTGTTCGAAGTCGCGCCCGGCGAGGCCAAGCGGATCGGCATGAGCGTGACGCTGGTGCGGTAACCCGACATGACCCATATCCTCGTCACCCCGGACTTGATCCGGGGTCCCGCTATCAACCGCCGCCGAGAAGAAGCGGGACCCCGGATCAAGTCCGGGGTGACGGTGTATTGGAAACCGCATGACCTCCCCCCGCCGCACCTTCGCCATCATCTCCCACCCCGACGCGGGCAAGACCACGCTGACCGAGAAGCTGCTGCTCGCGGGCGGCGCGATCCATCTGGCGGGGGAGGTCAAGGCCAAGGGCCAGCGCCGCCTGGCGCGCTCCGACTGGATGAAGATCGAGCAGCAGCGCGGCATCTCCGTCACCTCGTCGGTGATGACCTTCGAGACCGATGGCATCACCTTCAACCTGCTCGACACGCCGGGGCACGAGGATTTCTCGGAGGACACTTACCGCACGCTCACCGCCGTCGACTCGGCGGTGATGGTGATCGACGCCGCGCGCGGGATCGAGGCGCAGACGCGCAAGCTGTTCGAGGTCTGCCGCCTCCGCTCGGTTCCGATCATCACCTTCGTCAACAAGGTCGACCGCGAGGGCCGCGACCCGTTCGCGCTGCTCGACGAGATCGCCGACCAGCTCCAGCTCGACGTCTGCCCGATGAGCTGGCCGATCGGCATGGGCGGCGAGTTCGAGGGCGTGCTCGACCTGACGAGCGGTGCCGCCTACCGGCCCGACGGCCCCGCACGGACGTATCAGGGGCGGGTCGACGCGGCGCCCGCCATTCCCGCCATGGTCGCCGACGAGGTCGAGCTCGCGCAAGGCGGCTACGCCTCGTTCGACGCCGACCGCTACCGCGCGGGCGACCTGACGCCCGTCTTCTTCGGCTCCGCGCTCAAGGATTTCGGCGTGGCCGAGCTGATCGCCGCGCTGGGCCTCCACGCGCCGGCACCCCGGCCGCAGCCCGCCGAACCCGCGCCGATCTCGCCCGACGCGGCCGAGGTCACGGGTTTCGTGTTCAAGGTGCAGGCGAACATGGACCCGCAGCACCGTGATCGTATCGCCTTCATGCGGCTGTGCTCGGGCGTGTTCAAACGCGGCATGAAGCTGACGCCCACGGGTCACGGCAAGCCGATCGCGGTGCATTCGCCCATCCTGTTCTTCGCGCAGAACCGCGAGGTCGCCGACGAGGCCTATCCCGGCGACATCATCGGCATCCCCAACCACGGCACGCTGCGCGTCGGCGACACGCTGTCGGAACGCGCCGCGATCCGCTTCACCGGCCTCCCCAACTTCGCGCCCGAGATCCTGCGTCGCGTCCAGCTCAAGGATCCGACCAAGACCAAGCAGTTGCGCAAAGCGCTCGACGACATGGCGGAGGAGGGCGTGACCCAGGTCTTCTATCCCGAGATCGGGTCGAACTGGGTGATCGGCGTCGTCGGCCAGCTCCAGCTCGACGTGCTGCTGTCGCGCCTCGACGCCGAATACAAGGTCGCAGCCGGGCTCGAACCCGCGCCGTTCGAAACCGCGCGCTGGTTGTCGGCCGACGATCCGGCCGACTTGAAGGCCTTCGCCGACCTCAATCGCGGTGGCATGGCCAAGGACCGCGACGGCAACCCGGTGCTGCTCGCCAAAAGCGCGTGGGAGATCGGCTACATGACCGAGCGCCATCCGGGCGTGGCGTTCGCGACGACGCGCGAACGTTGAGGCCTCGTCCGCGGGCGGTCAGAACTTCGCGGTCAGCGTGGCGAACACCTGGCGCGGGTTGCCGTAATAGGCGGTCAGCGCTCCTTCGGCCCCCAGCGTCGGGATCAGGCGCCCGGCGGCGTTGCGGTTGAAGTTTCCCGTATCCGGGTTCTGGGCCAGAAAGTTATACCCCGATACGATATATTCCTTGTCGAGCAGGTTGCGGCCATGGACGCCCAGGGAGAACCGCTCGTTCAGGTTCCACACCACGTTGGCGTCGAGCAATCCGAAAGCCGGCTGGTCCAGCCCCGGCGTACGCAATTCGAACTGCTGCGACTTGGCGCGGTAGGACAGGGTCGCGCTGGCGTCGATGGACCCCTCGCCCACGGGGAGCGAGTAGCCCAGCGTCTCCGAAAAGGTGTATTTGGGCGTGTTCTGGAAGCGGCGGCGGTCGGCGACGTCGATCCCGCGCGCGTCGATGAAGCGCTTGTAGCGGGCGTCGAGATAGCTGAACGACCCCGCGAAGGTCAGCCGGTCGCCGTTGCCGGTCAGGTCGTCAAACAGCGTCGCGTTGACCTCCGCCTCGACGCCGTCGATCTCGGCGCGCCCGGCGTTGGTGGTGACGCCGATGAAGGTCTGCTGCCCGTTCAGCGTCGTGCCGACCGATCCCGGCACCTGGACGTCGCTGTATTTCGCATGGAACGCCGCCAGCGCCAGGTTGACGCGCCTGTCGAACAGCGACGCCTTGTAGCCGACCTCGTAGCTGTCGACCGTTTCGGGATCGAAGGACAGGAAATCGAAGATCTCGTCGCGGCTGCGCACCCCGTCGCGGTTGGTGTCGGGGGCGGCCGTCGACACGCCGCGCGGGTCGAAGCTGCCGCCCTTGATGCCCTTGGAATAACTTGCGTAGAAATTATGGTCGTCGTTCGGCTTGAAGCTGACCGATGCGCGCGGCGTGAACTTCTTGAACGTCTTGCTGTCGTCGA
>CAXTFF010000130.1:0-5994 GCA_964243325.1 uncultured Sphingomonas sp. | reverse complement strand
CGGGCTGTAGGGCACGCCGACGCGCGCCCAGAGCAGGCGCATATAGTCGTAGATCTCGGTGACGGTCGCGACGGTGGAGCGCGGGTTGCGGCTGGTGGTCTTCTGCTCGATCGAGATCGCGGGGCTGAGGCCCTCGATATGGTCGACGTCGGGCTTCTGCATCAGTTCGAGGAACTGGCGCGCGTAGGCCGACAGCGACTCGACGTAGCGGCGCTGGCCCTCGGCGTAGATGGTGTCGAAGGCGAGCGACGACTTGCCCGAGCCCGACAGCCCGGTGATCACCGTCAGCGTGTCGCGGGGGATGTCGACGTCGACGTCCTTGAGATTGTGCTCGCGCGCGCCGCGGACGCTTATCTGGGTCAGCATCGGGCAAGCCCTCGCGGTGGGATGGTGGTCGGCATGGGGCGGGTCTGTTCCAGATATGTTCGCGCACGGCAAGCGTCGGCGGCATCCGGAAATGGGGACGGGCCGGTTGGGCGGCAAGCCGGATCAGAGCGAGCGGAGGAGCTTCAGGCCTTCCTTGCGGGGCAGGTCGAGCGCGGTCTCGATCAGCGCGATGCGAGCGGCGCAGCGGGCGGCGGGGGTGCCGCGGTCGAGGAGCGCGTCGCCCAGCCGGTCGGGCGACAGGTTCGCGCGGCGCGCGGCCTCCACCACCACCGGGCCGCTGATCGTGAAGCGGGTCGGGCCGGCGCGCGGCGACGGGTCGCCGGCATAGGCCAGCAGGACGGGCGCGGCCGCGCGCGCGCGGTCGGGGGCGAAGCGGTCGATCAGCCAGTCCGGCAGCGGCTTGTCCGTGTCGCGGAACAGGCGGTCGCAGATGTCCACGTCGCGGTCGCGCGCGGCTTTCGCCTCCGCCAGCTGGACCCGGCGGAAGGCGGACAGCGCGGAATGATCGGCCTCGCGCAGGCCGGCGGTCAGGCGCGCGTAGAGGAGGGTTCGCATCGAGGATTGGAACGCGGGGGGCGCGTCGCCCGCCTCGCGCGCGATCGACCAATTGGCGCGGAGCAGGGCGTCGAGCTTGGGGTTGCGCCCGGCGACGACGGCTTGCGTCGCGCCGGGGCCGGCGACCGCCGCCAGCGCGGGGGCGATCGCCTGTTCGTAAGCGGGCAGCGACGGGGCGATCACCGGCGGCGCGAGCGGCGTCTGGCCGACCGGGCAGGTCCGCACCGCGAAGATCAACGCGGCCAGAACGAACCAGGTGAGATAGCCGACCGCGTCGATGCCGCCGAAGACGCGCCGCGCGCCGCCGGGCTCCCAGCGCGCGACCCGCCCGGGCTCCATCCACGCCTCCAGATCGGGATGCCGCGCGCGGACCGCGGCCAAGAGCGCGCGGACCTTGCCGCGGTCGATGAACGGGTTGAAGCGGCGACGGCCGGCAGGCCGGGTCAGCTCGCGCCAGGCGGCGTGGTGGGGATGGTCGGGGCGCTGGAGATCGGCGAGCAGGCGCAGGTCGTCGGACCGCTGGACCGCGGCGGCCATCCGCCAGGGCTGGTCGATGCGGCCGCGGTCGGCGTGCCAGCCGAAACGGTCGACGATCCGGGACACGACCGGGTCGGCGCGCGCACCGGCGTCGACGACCAGCTCGGCGAACCAGCGTTCGGCGCGATCGCGAAAGTCGATCTCCTCCAGGCGCGGATCGTGGAAGAGCACGAGCAGGCGACGCGAGAGCGCGAGCGAGGCGGCCTGGTCGAGCGGTTCACCGCTTCCGTCCAGGAGCAGCGCGTGGACGGCCCGGTAATGCTCGTCATAGTCGATGGGGGGCACGGCCCAGGGCGAAGCGCGGACGGGTCCGGTCGGCGGCGGGTCGCCGGACGCGCGGTGGTCGCCGCGCGTGTCGGCATCGGCGGTGACCGCGACGGTGCGGGTCTCGCCGGGCGCATCGACGACCTGCGGCTCGTTCTTCCACAGCCCTTCATCCGCTTCGTCCCCGTCATCGTCGGCGTCGTCCTGCGGATCGCGCGCCAGCCACAGCGCCTCGTCGCGTGCCGCGCGGAGGTCGGCGAAAGCGGCGGGGTCGGCGTCGGGGTCGATCGCGCGCAGGCGGTCGGCATAGGCGCGTCGGATCAGCGCGGGATCGTCCGTCGCGGTGATGCCGAGCGGCGTCCACGGGTACGCGCTCACAGGAACCGCTCGCCTTCGAGCTGGTCGAGCGCGGCGGTCAGTTGCGCGCGCTCGTCGGCGATGCGGCGCGGGTCCTGCGCGTCGAGCGTCCCCTCGAACCGGGCGATCCAGTCGCCGATGGCATCGCGCGCCGGGCCGATGAAGGATTCGTAGGCCCGCCCGGCGCGCGCGAGCAGCGCGGCGTTGGCCGCGTCCTCGCGCGGGTGGCGCTTCAGCCCGGCCAGCGCCGCGCGGCGCCGCTCCAGCTCGGCGGGCGACAGGTCGTCCTCGCCGTCCAGGATCACGAGGTTGCGGTCGACGCCCGATCCGGGAACGTGGACGTCGACCTCCAGCAAGCCGTTCGTGTCGTAGGAGAAACGGCAGCGCACCTCGACCGTCCCCGCGGCCCCGCGCGGCACGGGCACGCGGAGGGAGCCGAGCTGGACGTTCCGGCGGACGTCGCGCGCCTCGCCCTGGTAGATGTTGAATTCCACCTGCGCCTGATCGTCGTGGGTGGTGACGTAGCTGTTGACGCGGCTGGCGGGGACCGGCGTGTTGCGTTCGATGATCGGCGAGAAGACGCCCGTCCGCTGCCCGCCGCGGCCGTCGGGGACGGCGTGGTCGACGCCCAGCGTGAACGGGCAGACGTCGGTCAGCCGGATCTCGTGGAGCGCGGCGTCGCGCGCTTTCAGCCCCGCCTGCACCGCCGCGCCGAGCGCGACCGCGTGGTCGGGGTGGACCGCCGCGTTCGGGAAGCGGCCGAACATGCGCGTGATCGCGCGGCGCACCACGGGCATGCGTGTGCCGCCGCCGACCAGCACCACCTCGCTCAAGCCGTCGACGCGGATGCCGCCGTCGCGCAGCGAGCGGAGCACGGGGTCGCGCAGGCGCGCGATGAGCGGTTCGCACTTGGCCTCGAACTCGGCGGCGGTCACCTCCACCTCGATCCGGCGGTCCCGCCAGGTGAGCGCGAACGGCGCGGCGTCGCGGTCGGTCAGCGCGCGGCGGCAGCGTTCGGCGGCGTCGCGCAGCCGCTCGCGCAAAGGCGCCGGGTCCGCGCCGGTCAGCGCGCCGTCGGCGTTCAGGCGGGGCATGGCGAGCTCGATCAGCGCCTCGTTGAAGTCCTCGCCGCCCAGCCGGTTGTCGCCCGCGCTGGCGCGGACCTCGACGATGCCCGAGAACATCTCGACCACCGACACGTCGAAGGTGCCGCCGCCCAGGTCGAAGACCAGAAACGGCTCGCGCTCCTCGCGCGTCGCGATGCCGAAGGCGAGCGCGGCGGCGGTGGGTTCGTTGACGAGCCGCTCGACCGTCAACCCGGCGAGCTGGCCGGCGCGCTTGGTCGCCTTGCGCTGGCGGTCGTTGAAATAGGCGGGAACGGTGACGACCGCGCCCGCCACCGGTTCGCCCAGATGCGCCTCGGCGTCCGCCTTGAGCGCGGCGAGGACGAGCGCGGACAGCTCCTCGGCGGCGAAGTCGCGGGTCCCCAGCCGGGCGGTCTGGCGCGTGCCCATGTAGCGTTTGAAGGCGGTGGCGGTGAGCGCGGGATGCGTCACCTGCCGGTCGCGCGCGGCCATGCCGACGAGCAACGCGCCGTCGTCGGCGACGCCGACCGCCGACGGGGTCAACAGGTCGCCCAGCGCGTTGGGGACCAGTTCGGCGCGCCCGTCGCGCCAGACCGCGACCGCGCTGTTGGTGGTCCCCAAATCGATGCCGACGATCATGCGCGAACCCCCCGCCCCGCCGACCCGGTAGCGCGGGCGAAACGGTCGCGCCAGATGGGGCGACGGCGTTCGCCGTCCCGGTTACGGATGGGTGAGCGCACGGCGGCGACGCGCGGCGGGCCGACGGCGATGCCGCACCGAAACGACAGGCCGCGGTTGCGCGCCGCGCGGAATCGGCCATGACCGGTCCCGCGGGTGCGGGAAGGCGTTAACTTCCCGTGCGCTAGCTTGGTCTGGGAGGACCGGAATCCATGGCGTCCAGGGCGAGCCGTTACGTCACCGCCGAACCGGCGCGCCTGGAGGCGCGGGCGACGCCGCGCATGGCCGTGTCGATCACCGACGCCACCGTACGCCTCCATGCGGCCGCCGCGGCCGCCGCGACGCTCAGCGACCTGTCCGCCTATGGCTGCCGCGTCGCGTCGGCGGGCGAGCATGCGGCGGGCGACCGGGTGTGGGTGCGCCTTGGCGGGGGTCTCCCGATCGCGGCGACGGTGGTGTGGAGCGCGGACGGGCTGACCGGGTGCCGGTTCGACCAGGGGCTGGCGCGCGAGGTGCTGCGCGCGCTGACGCTGGGCGCGCGCTGAGCGGCGCGGGTCGGGCTTGAGCGATCGCCGTCGAGGCTGGTAGCAGGCTCCTAAACGTCGAAGGAACGCGCCTGATGAGTTGGACCGCATCCGTGCTGGCGGCGATCGCCGCGCCCGCCGCGACGCCGGACGCGCTGCCGCCGGCGGGCAAGTGGATCGTCGAATATAACGAGGGCGACTGCACCATGTCGCGGTCGTTCGGGACGGCGGCCGCGCTTGTGACGTTCGCGTTCCAGCCTTCGCCGACCGGATCGCTGGGCGAGGTCCTGCTGCTCCTGCCGGCGAACGGGCGCAAGGGCGTGCGGCGCGGCGAGGGGTCGGTCGTGCTGCGCCCGTCGGGTGCGCGGTTCGAGGCGCGCTTCGCGGTCGGGCCGATCGGCGAGGGCCGGCGCGGCGGACGGTTCGCGGCGGGGCAGGAGTTCTGGGACGCGCTGCCCGCCGCCACGTCCTTGTCGATGGAGCTCGGGGGCGAACCGCCCTTCGCGATCGCGCTGGGGTCGATGAACAAGCCGCTCGCCGCCGCCCGGGCGTGCAGCGACGACCTGCTGCGCAGTTGGGGCGCGGAGCCGGGCGCGGTGGCGCGGCTCAAGGCCGGCCGGAGCCCGGCGCGGTATTTCTCGTCCGGAGCCTATCCCGACGAGGCGATCCGCGCGCGCGCGCAGGGCCGCACGGTCGCGCTGATCACGGTCGATCGGGGCGGCAAGCCGTCGGCCTGCAGAACCGTCAGGAGCGCCGGGTCGGCCACGCTCGACAAGACGACGTGCCTGATCCTGATGGGCAACGCCCGGTACGAACCCGCGGCGGCGGGTGAGGCGGAACGACGTTTCTCCGTGGTGCCGGTGCGCTGGGCGCTACCCGACTGACTTGCCGCGCCAGGCGAGCGAGCGTCCGTTGAGATCGGCCAGGTCACCCTCCCCCGCCAGCGCCGCCTCGCCCAGCGCGACCGCGCGCGCGAGGATCGCGGGGTCGCAGCGGCGATAGGCGGGGCGGTCCGGGATGTGGTCGTACCAACGGCCGCCGCACGCCGCGTCGAGCAGGATGCGCTGGAAGCAATGGTCCAGGCGGACCGGCCAGCCTCGCTCGGCCGCGACCGCGGGGAGCGCGGCGCGGGTGAGATGGATCCAGCGCGCCTCCAGCGCCGCGCGGTCGGTCACCGGCGGCGGCGCGCGGCGAAGGGCAGCAGCAGCAGGCCGAGCAGCGTCGCCAGCAGCGCGAGCGCGGCCGACGCGATCAGCACCGGGTGGCTGGAATCCTCGCGCCCGCTCAGATCCATGATGTGCAGGCCCCACATCCAGTCGAACAGCCGCCACTGGTCGGTCCGGAGCGCGAGCACGGCGCCCGTGTCCGCGTCGAGGTAGACGCGCGCGCCGTCCGCGAACGCGACGCCCCAGGCCGGGCGCGCGCGGCGCAGGTCGATCGGCGAACGGTCGGCGGGGGTGCGGGTCGCCGATCGGATCGCGGGCGGGCGCAGCAGGCTCGCCCGGGCGAGCGCGCGCGCTTCCGCCTCGCCGACGCCGGGCAGCCAGCGCCCGGTCGCCGGATCGGCGCGCGCCGCCCCGCCGCCCGGAAAGCCCGCGATCCAGACC
>CAXTFF010000129.1:0-5996 GCA_964243325.1 uncultured Sphingomonas sp. | reverse complement strand
CGGCGTCATGGCGCTGCCGCTGATGGTGCGCGCGATCCGGCTGTCGATCGAGGCGGTCGACCGGCGGCTCGAACAGGCCGCGCGCACGCTCGGCGCGGGTCGCGCCCGTGCTTTCCTCACGGTCACGCTGCCGCTCAGCCTGCCCGGCGTGCTGGCGGCGGCGGTGCTCGGCTTCGCGCGCGCGATCGGCGAGTTCGGCGCGACGATCACCTTCGTCTCCTCGGTGCCCGGCGAGACGGAAACGCTGCCGCTCGCCATCTACACCGCCCTCCAGCAGCCGGGCGGCGACGCGCTCGTCTGGCGGTTGGCGGCGATCTCGGTCGCCCTCGCGCTCGTCGCGCTGATCGCGTCGGAGGCGCTGGCCAGACGGACGGGCAGGGGCGTGCATGTCCTTTGACGTCGGGCGGCCGGGCCCGCCTGCGGGCTTCGACGTCGCCGTCCAGGCGACGCGCGGCGACCGGCGCGTCGGCGTGGCGTTCGCGACCGGCCCGGGCGTCACCGTGCTGTTCGGCCGCTCGGGCGTGGGCAAGACGAGCGTCCTTCACATGATCGCCGGACTGCTGCGTCCGGACAAGGGCCATGCGCGCGTCGCGGGCGCGCTGCTGTACGACCGCGACGCGGGCGTGGACCTGTCTCCCGAGCGGCGCCGCGCCGGGTACGTGTTCCAAGACGCGCGGCTGTTCCCCCACCGCCGCGTCCGCGCCAACCTGCTGTACGGCGCGGCGGACGCGGCCGGGCTCGCCGACACCGCCCGCATGCTCGACGTCGCGCACCTGCTCGACCGCTGGCCGCGCACGCTGTCGGGCGGCGAGGCGAGGCGCGTCGCGATCGGCCGGGCGCTGCTGAGCGATCCGGCCTTCCTGCTCCTGGACGAGCCGCTCGGCTCGCTGGACGCCGCGCGCGCGGAGGAGGTGATGCGCGCGCTCGAACGCCTTCGCGACGGGACCGCGCTGCCGATGCTCCTCGTCACCCATGACGAGGCGGAGGCGGAGCGGCTGGGAAACCACCGCGTCGCGATGTACTGACCCGCCCGCCATGCCCGCCCCGCATATCCTACACCTCCATTCCAGCTTCGATCTCGGCGGCAAGGAGGCGCGCGCCGTCCGGCTGATGAACGTGTGGGGCGACCGGGCGCGGCACACGATCGCATCGGGCGTGCCGACCGCGCTCGGCGCGCGCGCCGCCATCGCCAAGGGCGTCAAGTACGAGATCGCGCAGGATCCGCCGCCCCTGACCGGCAAGCCGTCGGTGAAGCGGTACGAGGCGATCGCCGACCACATGCGCCGCTTCGACCTGGTGCTCACCTATAATTGGGGAGCGATCGACGGCGTCATGGCGCGGCGGGTGTTCGGCCGCGGGATGCCGCCCGTCATCCACCACGAGGACGGCTTCAACGAGGACGAGGCGGGAGGCCTGAAGGTCGAGCGCAACATGTACCGCCGCCTCGCGCTCCCCGCCGCCCACGCGCTCGTCGTGCCCAGCCGCGCGCTCGACCGGATCGCGACGGAGAACTGGAAACAGCCGCGCGCCCGCGTCCACCACATCGTCAACGGCGTCGCGACCGCGCTTTACGCCGGGCGGCCCGATCCCAAGGCGATCCCCGGCTTCGTCCGTGACGAGCGCGAGGTGGTGATCGGCGCGCTGGCGGGCCTGCGCGCGGTCAAGGACCTGCCGCTGCTGGTGCGCGCCTGCGGCGGCCTGTCCGGCCGCTTCCGCCTCGTCATCGTCGGCGAAGGTCCCGAGCGCGCCGCGATCGGGCGGGCCGCCGAGGCCATGGGCATCGCCGACCGGCTCGTCATGCCCGGCTTCCTCGATCGTCCGCACAGGTACATGGGCCTGTTCGACCTGCTCGCGCTGTCGTCGCGCTCCGAGCAGTTTCCCATCTCGGTGGTCGAGGCGATGGCCGCCGGGCTCCCCGTCGCCAGCGTGCCCGTCGGCGACGTGCCCGCGATGCTGGCGCCCGAAAACGCGGCGCTCGTCGCGTCGCACGTCCACGAGGTGCCGCTCCGCGACGCTTTGCAGAAGCTGCTGGACGATCCCGGCCTGCGCGCGCGCGTCGGCGAGGCGAATCAGGCCCGCGCGCGCGCCGAGTATGACGAGGTGGGGATGATCCGCCGCTACGCCGATCTGTATGCGGGCGCGATGGGCAGGCCCGGCGCGCTGGGTTAACTTGCGTCGGGGCGGGGACTACCGCGCCCGCAACCTTCGGGTATATGGCGCGTAGCTGCTCCAGAAAGGTTCGCTCCGACCGTGTTCAAAGGCTTGACCCCCATCATCTATAACGGCCGCGAGGTCTGGCCGCTGATCGAGGGCGGCAAGGGCGTGGCCGCCACCAATCACGCCTCCGCGGGGGCATGGGCCGCGGCGGGCGGGGTGGGCACCGTATCGGCGGTCAACGCCGACAGCTACGATCCCGAAGGCAAGATCATCCCCCAGATCTACCGCGCGCTGACCCGGCGCGAGCGGCACGAGGAGTTGGTCCAGTACGCGATCGACGGCGCGGTGGAGCAGGTGCGGCGCGCGTGGGAGATCGCGGGCGGTCGCGGCGCCATCAACATCAACGTGCTGTGGGAGATGGGCGGCGCGCAGCGCGTGCTGCACGGCGTGCTGGAGCGGACGCGCGGCCTGGTCGCCGGCGTCACCTGCGGCGCGGGCATGCCCTACAAGCTGTCGGAGATCGCCGCTTCCTACCAGGTCCACTACCTGCCGATCGTCAGCTCCGGCCGCGCGTTCCGCGCATTGTGGAAGCGGGCCTACTCCAAGGCGGCGGAGTGGCTCGCCGGCGTCGTGTACGAAGACCCGTGGCTCGCGGGCGGCCATAACGGCCTGTCCAACGCCGAGGACCCGCTCAAGCCCGAGGACCCGTACCCCCGCGTGAAGGCGCTGCGCGACACGATGCGCGAGGGCGGCATCCCCGACGCCACCCCCATCATCATGGCGGGCGGCGTCTGGTACCTGCGCGATTGGGATCACTGGATCGACAATCCCGAGCTGGGCGCGATCGCGTTCCAGTACGGCACCCGACCGCTGCTGACGCGCGAGAGCCCGATTCCCGACGGCTGGAAGGACAAGCTGCTCGCCATCGATCACGGCGACATTTCGCTGCACCGCTTTTCACCCACCGGCTTCTACTCGTCGGCGGTCCGCAATCCGTTCCTGCGTTTCCTCGAGGCGCGGTCGGCGCGGCAGATCGGCTTCTCCCGCGACGAGGCGGGCGACCATGTCTTCCAGCTCGATGTCGGGGTGAAGGGCAAGAATTTTTGGGTGACGCGCGGCGACCTGCTCCGCGCGCGCGAATGGTTCGGTCAGGGCTTCACCGACGCGCTCAAGACGCCCGACGACACGCTCGTCTATGTCACGCCGACCGAAAAGGCGGAGATCAGGAAGGACCAGGCCGACTGCATGGGCTGCCTGTCGCAATGCTCCTTCTCCAGTTGGGCGGATACGGAGACCAACTCGACCGGCCGCCTGGCCGATCCGCGCTCCTTCTGCATCCAGAAGACGCTGCAGGACATCGCGCACGGCGGCGACACCGATCGCAACCTGATGTTCGCGGGCCATTCCGCCTCGAACTTCAGGCGCGATCCGTTCTACTCGAACGGGTTCGTGCCGACGGTCAAGCAGCTCGTCGACCGCATCCTGACCGGCGATTGAGTCCTCAGGCCCAGCCTTCCAGCACCTGGTCGGGCGGGCGGTGGCCGTCGGCCCACATGCGGATGTTGGCGATGACCTTTTCGCCCGTCGCGATCCGTCCCTCGTAGGTCGCGGAGCCCATGTGGGGCGTCATCACGACGTTGGGGAGCGCGAGCAGGCGCGGGTCGATCTCCGGTTCGTGCCGCCAAACGTCCAGGCCCGCGCCCGCAAGCGTCCCGCCCTCCAGCGCGTCGACCAGCGCCTCCTCGTCGACGATCCCGCCGCGGGAGGTGTTGATGAGGTGGACATGGGGGCGCAGCAGCCCGATCCGCCTCCGGTCGATGAGGTTCTCGCTGTCGGCGTTGCGCGGCGTATGGATCGTCAGCACGTCCACGGCCGCCAGCATCGCGTCGAGATCCGCGTGCCAGGCCGCGGCCAGTTCGGCCTCGACCACGCCGGGCAGGCGGTGGCGGTTATGGTAGTGGACGCCCAGGCCGAACGCCCGCGCGCGCCGCGCCACCGCCTGGCCGATCCGGCCCATGCCGACGATGCCCAGCGCCTTGCCGCCGATGCGGTGGCCGAGCATCCCGCCCGGGCTCCAGCCAGTCCACGCGCCCGAGCGCACCAGTTTCTCGCCCTCGGCGAGGCGTCTGGGCACCGACAGGATCAGCGCCATCGTCAGGTCGGCCGTGTCCTCCGTCAGCACGCCGGGCGTGTTGGTCACGATGATCCCGCGCGCCCGAGCCGCGCGCAGGTCTATGTGGTTCACCCCCGCGCCGAAATTGGCGATCAACTTAAGGCGTGGGCCCGCGGCCGCGATCAGATCGGCGTCGACCGCGTCGGTGACGGTCGGAACCAGCACGTCGCATCCGGCGACGGCGGCGACCAGCTCCGCGCGCGACATCGCCCGGTCGTCCCGGTTGTTGGACGCGTCGAACAACGCTTCCAGCCGATCCATCACGGTGTCCGGCAGTTCTCGGGTGACGACCACGCTGGGGTTCGGACGGCGGTTCTGGGCGGTCATGATCCCCGGCTTGCGGTGCGCCCCGCCCCGCCGTCAAGCCGGTTGCCGTCGCGCGACCGCGCTTGATAAGGGGCGGCAACAGGAAGGCTCCATCCCATGCGTCCGCTTCTCGCCCTCGCCGCGCTCTCGCTGGCCGCCACGGCCCCCGCCCAGGAACGTCCCAAGCCGCCCTATTGGGCGTCGATCGCGGCGGGCAAGGCGCGGATGCGGACCGGTCCCGCACGTACCTACCCGGCATCCTGGCTGTATCAGCGCGCCGACCTGCCGGTACGCGTGGTCGCCGTGTTCAAGGAATGGCGGCGCGTGCAGGATCCGGACGGGACGCAAGGGTGGATGCTCGGCGGGCTCATCTCGTCCAACCGGACCGCGATCGTCCGCGCGACCGAGCCCGTGCCGATGCGCGAGCGCCCGAGCGTGGCGGCCAAGCTCCTGTGGCGCGCCGCGCCGGGCGTGGTCGGCCGCCTCAGCGAATGCGGCGGCGGCTGGTGCCGCCTGGACGTCAAGGGTCAGGCGGGCTTCGTCGAGGTGACGGGCCTGTGGGGGGTGGAGCCGGACGAACGGCTGCCCTGACCCTCTCTTCGCGGGAGGGACGGAGGGGTCACACCATCTCGACCGCGATCGCGGTCGCCTCGCCGCCGCCGATGCAGAGCGACGCCACGCCGCGCTTGCCGCCCGTGCGCTCCAGCGCCGCCAGCAGCGTGGTGATGATCCGCGCGCCCGACGCGCCGATCGGGTGGCCCAATGCGGTCGCGCCGCCGTGGATGTTCACCTTGTCGTGAGAAACGCCCAGGTCCTTCATCCACGCCATCGGTACGCAGGCGAAAGCCTCGTTGATCTCGTACAGGTCGACCTCGCCCGCGCTCCAGCCCGTCTTGGCGAGCAGCTTGCGCACGGCTTCGACCGGCGCGGTGGTGAACTTGGCGGGCTCCTGGGCGTGCGCCGCGTGCGCGACGATCCGCGCGACCGGCTTCAGGCCCCTGGCCTCGGCGACCGACTGGCGCGTGACGACCAGGGCCGCCGCGCCGTCGGAGATCGAGGAGGAGGAAGCGGCGGTGATCGTGCCCTCCTTGGCGAACGCCGCCTTGAGCGTACGCAGCTTGACCGGGTCGCCGCGCAGCGGTTGCTCGTCCTCGGTCACCACCGTATCGCCCTTGCGGCCCTTCACGGTGACGCCGACGATCTCGCGCTCGAACGCGCCGTCCCCCTGCGCCCGGAGCGCGCGGGTGAGCGACTCGACGGCGTAGTCGTCCTGCGACTCGCGCGTCATCTGGTATTCGCGCGCCGTGTCCTCGGCGAAGGTGCCCATCGCGCGCCCCGCGTCGTAGGCGTCCTCCAGCCC
>CAXTFF010000128.1:0-6048 GCA_964243325.1 uncultured Sphingomonas sp. | reverse complement strand
GGGCGTGGCGGCCGAGGGCCGGGCGGCGCGGCGGCGGCGGACGCTGGCGCCCGCCGACACGGCCGCGCGGGTGGTGACGGTGGCGCATCACGACCCGGCGCGCGACTGGCAGCTGGGGGTGCAGCGCGCCGCGCGGCCCGGCTCCGGATCAGGCGGGAGCGGGCGGACGGAGGCGGTGGAGCTGCCCGCGGCGCTGGGCGCGGACGCGGCCAAGACGCTCGCCGAGGCGGTGCTGGCGCGGGGCGAGGCGGGGCGGGTGCGGCGGACGCTGTCGCTGGGCCCCGCCGGGCTGGCCGTGCGGCCCGGCGACGGGGTGCGGATCGCCGGGGAAGCCGGTCTGTGGCGCGTCGCGGCGACCGAATGCGAGCGCGGGGCGACGAGCGTGGAGCTGGTCGCGGTCGAGCCGGAAACGATGCCGGCGGCCGGCGCGAGCGGGGGACGGGTGCTCCCCGCGCCCGACCGGGTGGCGGGGGCGACGGTGCTCCACGTCTTCGAGCGGCCCCCGGACGGGACGCGCGGCGCGGGGCCGCGGATCGGGATCGTCGCGGCGGGCGGCCCCGGATGGCGGAGCGCGGCCCTGCTATGCAGCATCGACGACGGGGCGAGCTGGTCGGAGGCGGGCGCGACGGCCGCCCCGGCGGTCGTCGGGGTGGTCGAGACGCCGCCCGCAGCCGCGCCCGCGACATTGGTGGATCGGCGATCGGCGGTCGTGGTGGTCCTGCCCGGACACATGGAACTGGGCGACGCTGACGCGGCCGCGATCGGGGCGGGGGCCAACCTGGCGCTGCTGGGCGAGGAGCTGGTGCAGTTCGGACGCGCGACGCCGCTGGGCGGCGGACGCTGGCGGCTGGCCGAGCTGCGCCGCGGGCGGTTCGCGACGGAGGGCGCCGATCCGGCGACGGCGGGCGCGCGCTTCGCGTTGCTGGAGGCGGACGCGGTACGGACGGTCGAGCTGCCGCCCGCGGCGATCGGGCGCGAGTTGCGCGTGCTGGCGTCGGGGGTGGGCGATGGAGACGGGCCGGTCGAGGCGCGGCTGCCGGTGAGCGGACGGTCGGTGCTGCCGCTCGCGCCCGTGCATGGGCGGGCGACGCCGACGGCCGACGGCGGCGCGTCCGTCACGTGGTTGCGTCGAAGCCGGGCCGGGTGGGACTGGGTCGACGGCGTCGATGCGCCGGTGGGCGAGGAGCGCGAGGCCTGGGACGTGCGCGTGGTCCGGGCGGACGGGAGCGTCGGAACGGCGACCCTCGCCGCGCCGGGCCTGCGCGTGGAGCCGGGCGAGCGCGCGCTGGGCGCGGTGTCGGTGACGGTGCGGCAGGTGGGCGATCTGGGACCGGGTGCGGCGGCGGTGATCGTCGTGCCGGGTTCGAACGGGTGAGGAGATGGACGATGGACGGGGAAACGACCGCGCGACTCGCGTTGCCGCTGCTGGCGACGGGGCAGGCGGGCAAGGAGCTGACGCACAACGAGGCGCTGGCGTTGATCGACCTGGTGACGGGCGCGGGGGTGGAGGCTGTCGGGGTCGATGTCCCGCCCGCCGATCCGGTGGCGGGCCGGGCGTGGATCGTCGGTTCGGCGCCCGTCGGCGCCTGGGCTGGGCGCGCGGGCGCGCTGGCGGGGTGGACGGGCGGGGGCTGGCGGTTCGTGGCGCCGTTCGAGGGCCTAAGCGTCTGGATCGTTGCCGAAAAGCTGCAGGCGCGGTTCGTGGGCGGCGAGTGGGCGAAGGGCGAGCTGCGCGCATCGGGCGTACTGGTCGGGGGCGTGCCCGTGCTGGGCCCGCGCGGGCCCGCGATCGCCGCGCCGGCAGGCGGATCGACGGTCGACGCGGAGGCGCGCGCGGTGCTGGACGCGGTGCTGGCGGCGCTCAGGGGGCATGGGCTGATCGCGCCGTGACGTAGCGGCGGGCATTGCGATCTGTAGGCGACCTGTTGCCCGCGGGACACGGTTTGGGCTTTTCGCTTCTTGCGTGGAAACGATCCCTCCGATAGTTGGTTTGCTCTGTCCTAAGGGACAATCTGGAAAGGGGTTTTATATGCGGAAGCTTGCCGTCCTAATGGCACTCGCCTCCACCGCTCTCGCTTCGCCCGTCCTCGCCCGCGACAACGCGTGGTATGTGGGCGTCGAAGGCGGCGCGATGATCGTCGAGGACCTGGACTACGACGTCACGACCACCGCCGGTGTTCGCACCAGCAACGGCATCACGATCGACCACGAATACGGCTACGACGCCGACGCGGTGATCGGCTACGACTTCGGCGGGTTCCGCCTGGAGACGGAAGTCGGCTACAGGAGCGCGC
Source organism: uncultured Sphingomonas sp. (assembly GCA_964243325.1). Lineage (GTDB taxonomy): Bacteria > Pseudomonadota > Alphaproteobacteria > Sphingomonadales > Sphingomonadaceae > Sphingomonas. Next base: position 3,754 of record CAXTFF010000128.1, on the reverse strand, counting down.
GCGTCGACGATCTGACCTCGTCGGTCACCGTGCCCGCGTTCAACGCGGCGGGCGGCGTGGTCAACGTCGCGGCGGGCAACCTCGACGCGGGCGGTCGCACCTCGGCGCTGTCGTTCATGGTCAACGGCCTGCTCGATTTCGGCGAGGATGACGGCATCCAGGGCTTCATCGGCGGCGGCGTCGGCGTGGCGCGCGTCAAGGCGGACAGCTATCGCCTGAGCACCCGCGGCGCGTTCCTCGACGACAGCGACACCGTGTTCGCGTTCCAGGGCCTGGCGGGCGTCCGCGCGCCGCTGACCGACACGATCGACGCGACGCTGAAGTACCGCTTCTTCAACGCCGACGACGTCAAGCTCGTGGACATCGGCAACCGCCAGCTCGAGACGCGCTTCCGCTCGCACTCGATCCTGGGCGGCGTGACGTTCAACTTCGGCGAGCCTGCGGCTCCGCCGCCGCCGCCTCCCCCGCCGCCGCCGCCGGCCGATCTGCCGCCGCCGCCGCCGCCGGAGCCCGTCGTGCAGTGCCAGCCCGGACCGTTCATCGTGTTCTTCGAGTGGGACAAGTCGGACATCACGCCCGAGGCCTCGTCGATCCTGGACAACGCGGTCACGCAGTACACCAACTGCGGCAACGCGCAGGTCATGCTGGCCGGCCACGCCGACAAGTCGGGTTCGGCGTCGTACAACGTGGGGCTGTCGCAGCGCCGCGCCGACGCGGTCCGCGGCTATCTGTCGTCGCGGTCGATCCCTGACGGTTCGATCTCGACCGAGGCGTTCGGCGAGAGCCGCCCGCGCGTCGACACCGCCGACAACGTCCGCGAGGTTCAGAACCGCCGCGTGGAGGTCATGTACGGACCGGGCGCGGGCCAGTAAGGCTTGGCGTTCACCGTGTGATGCGGATTGGGGAGGTCGGGAAACCGGCCTCCCTTTTTCGTTGCGTGACAAGAGAGCCGCCATGCGGCCACTTGTCACGCAACCGGCCGACGACCGCCCGGATACACCGGGCGTGTCGATCGACGGCGCGGCTTTGCCGCGACGCTGCCGAGGTTGGAACCCGCTTCTGCCTTACGAGCGGGCGTGGCCGAGGCAGTTCAGAACGGATCGTCGATCCCGAACCAATCGGTCTCGACAAACCTGGCTCCACTTCCATCCCGCCGCGCGTAGGCAGCGGGACCCCGGGTCAAGCCCGGGGTGACGAGCGAGGTGGGCCAGCTCGGCCCTGCCCTTCGCTCGATCCGGCGGTACGCGCGATAGCCCGCCTTTCCCCATCGAGCCGATACCCGATCGTGCACAGATGCTGCGCGACGCGCCAGGCGGGTGCGTACCAGGACATCGGCGCGGACCAGTAGCGCGTATACCCGATGCTTGACCCGCTCGTCCGCGCCTCTCCGAGCGACACGTCGGCGACGATCACGCCCTCCTCCCCGCCCAGCGCCGCACGGACCTCGCCCGCGCCGTCCACGATGGACGACAAGCCGGGAAAGCGCGTCGCGAGCCCCGCCACCGCATGATCGCCGCACATGTCGGCTATCACCACGGGTGCGCCGAGCGCGCGGGCATGTTTCACCGCCAGAGTCCCGAGCATCGAGTCAAACGCCGCAGCGCCCCGTGCGCCGATCGGCCAAGCGGCGGGCGGGGTCGCGGCGGCGGTGGGGTGGAGCACCGGATCGACCCGGGACGCCGCGAGCTCGCGGAGGGAGCTCGCCAGATAATCCTCGTGGCATAGGCCCGCGCCGATCCGGCCGAGCGCGGCGTCGATCGCGCGCGGGCCGGGATGACCCCGGTGCCAGCGCGCCTTGATCCAGGCGAGGCGCGATTCGCGGACAACGCCCGCGACCTCGCCGTCGGGCGTGGCGGGCACGAAGCCGTCGCGGAAATGACCGCCGGCCGCCTCGATCAACGTGATGCCGAGATGCAGGCCGTAGCGGCGCGCCCGTTCGCACGCCCAGCTTGTCAGGGGTCCGCCGATCGGCTCGGCACGTTTCCACAGCCCGCGGCCGAGCAGGTAGCCGCCGAGCGCCAGTTCGGGGAGCGGCGCGAGTTCGGCCCCGGCATTCGCGGCGCCGGCGAGCATGGCGTCCTCCTCGTCCCGGTTGGCGTCCAGGTGCCCGGGATGCTCGCCATCTGGATCGCGACGAGGCGAAGGGAGCGGGACGAACGGGTCAGCCAGCCGTTTCTTCGCCCAGCGCCGCCTCCAGCCAAGCCGGTCGGAGCGCGTCGCCCAGCGCCTCGACGCGGCGACGCTCCACGGTCAGGCCCAGCTCGGGATAGCTCGCGCGGGTGCGGTCGCCGGGCTCGCCGATCGGCGCGACCACCAGGCGGCGGCTCACCTTGGCGCGGTGGTGCATGCGCGCGGTGTTCTCCTGGCCGACATAGCAGCCCTTGGTGAACGATACCCCGTTCAGTTCGCCCGCGTTGCATTCGAGCCAGAGCGTCTCGCCTTGCCCAAGCTCGCCCACCCCCTCCGTCACGCCGAGCGAGAGGCGGTGCGCGCGCCAGCCGTTCGCCGGGACATTCGGCGGGGCGAGCCAGCGATAGCCGAGTTCGGGCAGACGCGGGTCGCGCAGCGTCGCGGTGTCGTGGCGCGACCAGTGGACCGCCAGCGGATCGCGCGCGATCGTGAGCGCGCGGCGGAGGCGATAGGCGGACAGGCGGCGGGCGAGCGCGTCGGCCTGCGCCTCCTCGCAATCGATCAGCAGGTCGCCGCGGTCGTCCCACAGGATGAAGTCGAAGAGCGCCTTGCCTTGCGGAGAGAGCAGCCCGCACCAGAGCGGGGCCTCGTGCGTCAGGAGCGCCAGGTCGTTGGTGACGAGCCCCTGCAGGAAGCCGCGCGGATCGTCGCCGCCCAAGCGGAGCACCGCGCGGTCGGGGAGCATGCCTGGGCTGTAATCGGTCATGACGGTCCCCCTACTACGCCCGCGGATGAAACGGAACGGGCGCGCGGTGGCGGGGGCGGGCGCCCCCGGCTATGGGTACGCGATGACCGACCGCCTGACGATCCGCCGCCCCGACGATTGGCACGTCCATTTGCGCGACGGCGCGATGCTGGCGGCGGTGGCGCCCTATACCGCCCGGGTGTTCGGGCGGGCGATCGTGATGCCGAACCTGTCGCCGCCGGTGACGGGCGTGGCCGCCGCCCAGGCGTACCGCGACCGGATCATGGCGGCGGTGGCGCCAGGGTCGAAGTCTGGGGGATCGGGCTTCACGCCGCTGATGACCTGCTATCTGACCGACGACGCCCGCCCGGCGGAGATCGTGCGGGGGCACGAGGCGGGCGTGTTCACCGCGTGCAAGCTGTATCCGGCGGGGGCGACGACCAACTCCGCGCACGGCGTGACGGACGTGCGCAACATCGCGGGCGTGCTGGAAGCGATGGAGCGGGCGGGGATGCCGCTGCTCGTCCACGGCGAGGTGACCGATCCGGCGGTCGACATCTTCGACCGGGAGGCGGTGTTCATCGACCGGATCCTGACGCCGCTGCTGCGCGATTTTCCAGGTCTACGCGTGGTGATGGAGCACATCACCACCGCGGAGGCGGCTTCGTTCGTGGAGGAAGGCGGCGACCGGCTGGCGGCGACGATCACGCCGCAGCACCTGCATCTGAGCCGGGGCGCCCTGTTCGACGGGGGGCTGCGGCCGCACGCTTACTGCCTGCCCGTGCTGAAGCGCGAGCGGCACCGGTTGGCGGTCAGGCGCGCGGCGACGGGGGGCTGTTCGCGCTTTTTCCTGGGCACGGACAGCGCGCCGCACGAGGT
>CAXTFF010000127.1:0-6060 GCA_964243325.1 uncultured Sphingomonas sp. | reverse complement strand
GGACGACGAGACGCAGACCCCGTAGGGTGATCGGCACCGGCGTGGCGTCCAGACGCATGGGGCTTCCCAGACCCATTTGAACCAGATCTGATCTCTGGCCTCGGCCTTTCTGAGCTGCTGGTTCTCCGCAACTACCTATGGCGACAAACCCGAGCAAGGATGACGCTAGGCGCGCGCCGCTGGAGTGGCCGAACTTTCGTAGTACGCGCCGCTTCAAGAACATGGAATATCAGAACTGCGCGATGTTCGGTTCCTGGCGGCTGCGCCTTCGAGAATAAGGACTCTGCGCCCCGCCTCGTGAGGTGAGATCATCGCCGGAAGTCCGAAAACCTGGGTACCCACGATAAGTATGATCTCGATCATTCCGGTTGTTCTAGCGCATTGAACCCGGCTCCGTCATCCCGAACTCACTCCGGCGGTCATCGCGGTGCATACCCTCCCTCGGCCAAGACCGCATTTTGATGAGTGTCAGAGCAGGTTCGACGCGACGGGGGAGTGGCGCTACGCCCACCCTTTCCGCTCACCGCTGCATCCGCTTCATCATCTCCATGGGCATCATGTTGTGATTCAGATGCGACATGATCCAGATCGACCCGATCAGCACCAGCCCGATGATCAGCACGCCGAACGCCAGCGCCAGCACGTTGTTGGTGTTGTCGGGCCCGGTCGTGACATGGAGGAAGAACACCAGATGCACCCCCATCTGCCCGATCGCCAGCGCCACCAGGAAGACCGGGACGCCCGGCGTGTAGATCGCGCCCGTCTGCACCGCCCAGAACGAGGCGACCGTCAGCCCCGCCGCCGCGAGGAGCCCGACGACGTAGCCGCGGATGCCGCTGGCGACGTCGAAGCCGTCCGCCGCGCTCTCGTCGCCGGGCGCGTTGTCGCTGTCGCTGTGCTTGCTGAGTTCGCGCTCGCTCACATGATCACTCCGAACAGATAGACGACGGTGAACACCGCGACCCAGATGATGTCGAGCGCGTGCCAGAACAGCGCCCAGCATAGGAGGCGGCGCTCCACATCCTCGCGGAACCCCTTGGCCCAGACCTGCGCCATCATCGTCATGAGCCACAGCAGCCCGGCGAGCACATGGACGCCGTGCAGCCCGACCAGCGCGAAGAAGCCCGACAGGAACGCGCTGCGGTCGGGGCCGTGCCCTTCCCCGATCAGATGCCCGAACTCCCACAGCTCCATGCCCAGGAACCCCGCGCCGAGCACCCCGGTGGCCGCCATGCTCAGCTGGAACCACAGCGCGTCGCGCTTGGCCGCCGCGAGCGTCGCCATGCCGCAGGTGAAGGAGGACAGCAGCAGCAGCGCCGTCTCGCGCAGCACGAACGGCAGGTCGAACAGCGCGCGCCCGGCCGGACCCCCCGCCGTCTCGCCGACCAGCACCGCGTAGGCCGCGAAAAAGGCGGCGAACATGATGAAGTCGGACAGCAGGAAGATCCAGAAGCCATAGCCCGTGATGATCCGCTTGGGCGCGGGGCCGCGCTCGCCGATCGGGCGCTCGTCGCCGTGGCCCAGCCGGTGCGGATCGCCCCTGGCCGCGCGCTCGCCGCCCTGCACGGCGGCCGCCGCGCTCACGCCGTCACCTCGCTCGGCACGCCCAGCAGCTTGGCCTTGGCGGCGCGGCGCTCGTCGTCAAGGCGCTCGACTTCGCCAGCGGGCACCTCGAACTCGTGATGGTCGCGCCAGGCGAACACGGTGAAGGTCGCCCACGCGCCGAGCACGCCCACGATCACCAGCCACCAGATGTGCCACACCGCCGCGAAGCCCAGCACCGTGGTGAAGAACGCGGTGACGAAGCCGGTGGGCGAGTTACGGGGCATCTCGATCGCCTCGTACTTGTCGGGCCGCGCGCTCAGGCGCCGTTCCTCCAGCGCCTTGCCCTTCAGCGACCAGTACGCCTCCTCGTCCGACACGTCGGGCAGCACCGCGAAATTGAAGAGCGGCGGGGGGGACGTGGTCATCCATTCGAGCGTCCGGCCATCCCACGGATCGCCGGTCTCGTCACGCCTTTGGTCGCGCGTCTTGATCGACACGTAGAGCTGGATGATCTGGCACAGGATGCCCAGCGCGATGATCGCCGAGCCGAGGGACGCGATCAGCAGCCACGGCGTCCACGCCTCGACATAATGCGCGCTCATCCGCCGCTGCATCCCCATCAGCCCCAGCACGTAGAGCGGCATGAAGGCGACGTAGAAGCCGACGATCCAGCACCAGAAGGCGCGCTTGCCCCACACCTCGTCCAGCGTGAAGCCGAACGCCTTGGGGAACCAGTAGGTGTAGCCCGCGAACAGCCCGAACAGCACCGCCGGGATGACGATGTTGTGGAAATGCGCCACCAGGAACAGCGAATTGTGCAGGACGAAGTCGACCGGCGGGATGGCGAGCAGCACGCCCGACGCGCCGCCGATCACGAAGGTGACGATGAACCCGATCGAATACAGCATCGGCACCGTGAAGCGGATGCGCCCGCGGAACATGGTGAACAGCCAGTTGAAGACCTTCACCCCCGTCGGCACCGCGATGATCATGGTGGTGACGCCGAAGAAGCCGTTCACGTCCGCGCCCGCGCCCATGGTGAAGAAATGGTGGAGCCACACGGTGAAGCTCAGCACGCAGATGACCATGGTGGCGATGATCATCGACCGGTAGCCGAAGAGCGGCTTGGACGAGAAGGTCGACACCACCTCGGAGAAGATGCCGAACACGGGGAGGACGAGGATGTAGACCTCCGGATGCCCCCAGGCCCACACCAGGTTAACGAACATCATGGCGTTGCCGCCCGCCTCGTTCGTGAAGAAATGGAAATCGAGGTAACGATCGAGCAGCAGCATCCCCATGGTCGCGGTCAGGATGGGGAACGCCGCCACGATCAGCAGGTTGGCTGCCAGCGACGTCCAGCAGAACATGGGCATTCGCGTCAGCCCCATGCCGGGGCTACGCATCTTCAGGATCGTGGTGACGAGGTTCACCCCCGACAGCAACGTGCCCACCCCCGCGATCTGGAGCGCCCACAGATAGTAATCGACGCCCACCCCGGGCGAGAAGCGCAGCTCCGACAGCGGCGGATAGACCACCCACCCCGTCTTGGCGAACTCGCCCACCACGAGGCTGATGTTGACGAGCAGCGCTCCGCTCGCGGTCAGCCAGAAGCTGACGTTGTTGAGCGTCGGAAACGCCACGTCGCGCACCCCCAGCTGGAGCGGCAGGGCGAAGTTCATCAGCCCGGTCAGGAACGGCATCGCCACGAAGAAGATCATGATGACGCCGTGCGCGGTGAACACCTGGTCGTAATGTTCGGGGGGCAGGTAGCCGCCGTTATTGTACATCAGGTCCTGGTGCGTCCGCATCAGGATCGCGTCGGAAAAGCCGCGCAGCAGCATCACCATCGCGAAGATGCAGTACATGATGCCGATGCGCTTATGGTCGACCGAGGTGATCCATTCGCGCCATAGGTAGGGGAACCAGCCTTTGCGCCAGACATAGACCAGCGTGGCGATCGCGATCCCGCCGACCACCGCGCCCGCCGCCAGCGGGATCGGTTCTTCCCAGGGGATCGAGTTGAAGCCGAGCGTGCCCGTGACCGGGTTCCACTCGTTGGGCGCCTTGCTCACTTCGCATCCTCCCGGCCGCCGGCCTGCGCTTGACTGTCCTTGCCGCCGGGGCCGCGCCGCGCGGGCGTCCGGGCGATCGCCTGGCGCAGCGCCGCGTCGTACAGCCCGGGCGCGACCGCGCGGAAGGTGAAGGCGCGCATCGTGTTCGACCGCCCCTCCATCTCCATGTAGGCCGGCTCGTCGAGCACCGGCCCGGCCGCCCGCGTCCGCGCGACCCAATCCCCGAAGCGCGCAGGGGTCACCGCGTCGGCGAAGAACGACATCTGCGAGAACCCCTCGCCGCTGTAATGCGCCGACAGGCCCCGGTAGCGTCCGGGCCGGTCCGCCTGCAGGTTCAGCTTTCCGTCCATCCCCGCCATCGCGTATAGCTGGCTGCCGAGCGCCGGCACCAGGAAGCTGTTCATGACGGTTCCCGACGTGATGCGGAGCGCCACGGGCGTACCCGCCGGGATGACGAGGTGGTTGACGCTCGCCACGCCCTGTTCGGGATAGATGAACAGCCACTTCCAATCGAGCGAGATGACCTGCACCGGGATCGCGCGGACGCCCGACTTGAGCGGCCGCGGCGGATCGAGCTCGTGGCTGCCGATCCACGCGATCCCGCCCAGGAAGATGATCACCAGCGCCGGGATGGACCAGACCAGCAGCTCGAGCCGGCCCGAATAGGTCCATTCGGGCGTATACCGCCCGTGCGGCTTCTTCGCGCCGTAGCGCCAGGCGAAATACAGCGTCAGCACGATGATCGGCACGATGATCGCCGCCATGATGACGACCGCGTTGAAGAACATCGCCCGTTCGCCCTGCGCGACGGGGCCCTTGGGATCGAGCAGCCCCATCTCGCCGCAACCCGCCAACAGGAAGGGCGCGCTCGCGGCGGCTATTCGCGATCCGACATCCGATCGGACTGGTCCGGTCATTCACCACCTCCTGCGGTCGACGCTCCTCTACCGGGCGACGCGGCGGCGATCAAAGCCTTTCCGTCCCAAATTGATCGAAGCACGTGAAAGATCACTTCCAGGACCGAAAATCGACGATCCATGTTGACCACCAATCAAAGTCAACTATCTAGCGTCCGTATTCGCCTCCAGGAGCATTTCATGACTGAAGACACCGTCGATACCAGCGCGCTCGAACTCGCCACCGAACTGACGATCGCCTGGCTCGGCAATCCCAATACCCGCATCTCCGCCGACGAGGTGCCGCAGTTCCTGCGCCGGATGCACGAAACGGTATCCGAACTCACCGCCGGCCCCGCCGAGGCGCCCGCGCCCGAGCCGCAGGCCGAATACGTGCCCGCCACGACCGCCCGCAAGTCGCTCGCGTCGCGCGACCACATCATTTCGATGATCGACGGCAAGTCCTACAAGACGTTGCGCCGCCATCTCGCCACCAACGGCCTGACGCCCGAACAGTACCGCGAGCGGTTCGGCCTCAAGCCCGACTATCCGATGGTCGCCGAAGCCTATTCGGAATCGCGCCGCGCCATGGCCAAGCAGATCGGCCTCGGTCGCAAGTCCACCCGCACCAAGGCGGAGGACGCCGCCCCCGAGCCGACGCCCGAGCCCGCCCCGCGCGGCCGGCGCAAGGCGTCCGCCGCGGCCGAGTGACCTGACCATGGCGTCGCCCGGGCGGGCGGCGCCTCAGCTCCCGAACCCGCCCCGGCGGTATAGCAGCGTGATCGCGACGCGCCGGTTGCGCGGGTCGCCGGGCGTCTCGCGGATGATCGGCTCGCGGTCGGCGACGCCCTCGATCCGCTCGAACCGCGCCTCCGGGATGCCGCCCGACGCCAATCGGCGGCGCGTCGCCTCCGCCCTGCCCGACGACAGCGTCCAGTTGTTCATCTGGCGCGGGTCGCCGAACGGCACGCTGTCGGTATGCCCGCGGATCATCACCGGATTGCCCGTGCCGCGGATCGCCTGCGCGATCGTCCCGATCAGCTCGGACGCGCGCCCCTCCAGGGCGGTCGTCCCCAGGTCGAACATCGAATAGTCCGCGTCGTCGATCAGGTCGATCCGCATCCCCTGCTGCGTCATCACGAAGCGGATGTTCCCCGCCAGCTTGGCCATGGTCCCGCTCGCGCGCATCCGCTCCACGACCTGTCTGCGCGTCGCCTCGAAATTGCGCCGGTCCTCGGCCGCGACCTTGGGATTGCGCAGCGACCCCTTGTCGCCGGTGCCCTTCTTGTCGCCGTCGCCGCCGTCGGTGACGGGCACGATCATCGCCTGCATGAAGGACTGCCCCGCCTTGGGTCCCAGCGTGTTCTGGCTGACGAGCGACTCGCCGCCCGCCGGGCCCTTGCCGCCCATGCCCGACGACTTGGACGAGACGATCGTCGGCGCGAAATAGTCGGCGATGCCATTGCGCGCCTTTTCATCCGTAGCGCCGAGCAGCCACATCAGCAGGAAGAACGCCATCATCGCCGTCACGAAGTCTGCATAGG
>CAXTFF010000126.1:0-6199 GCA_964243325.1 uncultured Sphingomonas sp. | reverse complement strand
GGCGGCGGGGCGTCGGGGAGTTGGTGATGCGGTTGGGCGAGGCCGACCACGCGGCCGTCGCCGCGGCGGTCGCGGCGGCGGAGGCGCGGAGCGACGGGGAGATCGTGACGGTCGTCACGCCCCGGTCGGACGCGTACCACGACGTGGCGCTGCACTGGGCGGTGCTGGCGATGCTGGGCGCGCTCGCGCTGCTGGCGGCGTTCCCCGGGATAGCCGAGCGGGTATGGGCGTTGGTCGATCCCTGGGCGATGCGGTCGCCGACCGGCGGGCTGATCGCGGCGGCGCTGATGCTGGCCACGGCGACCTTCCTGCTGGCGCGGTTGCTGCTCGCCTACATGCCGCTCCGGCTCGCGCTGACGCCCGGGAGCACGGAGGCGCGGCGGGTGCGGCGGCGGGCGACCGAGCTGTTCCGCGTGGCGGCCGAGCGGCGCACGACGGCGAGGACCGGTGTGCTGCTCTACCTGTCGCTCGCCGAGCGCCGGGCGGAGATCGTCGCGGACGAGGCGATCCACGCGCAGGTGGCGCCGGAGGTCTGGGGCGAGGCCATGGCGGTGCTGCTCGCGGCGACGCGCGACGGGCGGCCCGGAGAAGGCATGGCGGCGGCGGTGGAGCGAATCGGCGCGGTGCTGGCCGAGCGTTTCCCTCGGACCGCCGGCGACGTGAACGAGCTGTCCGACCGGCTGGTCGAGCTGTGAGCGAGCGGGTCTGGGAGGGCAAGTACCTCGCGGTCGAGGTCGAGGGGACGTGGGAATACGCGGTCCGCGCGCGCGGGATCGAGGCGGCGGTGATCGTCGCGGTCGATGACGGCCACATCCTGCTGGTCGAGCAATACCGCGTGCCCGTCGGGCGGCGCTGCATCGAACTGCCCGCCGGGCTGATCGGCGACGAGCAGGCGGGCGAGGCGGTCGTGGTCGCGGCCGCGCGTGAGCTCGAGGAGGAGTGCGGCTACCGGGCCGAGCGGGTGGAGGCGCTGGGCCTGTTCCATTCCTCGCCGGGGATGACGTCGGAGGCGTTCACGCTGGTGCGGGCGACGGGGCTTGCCAGGATCGGCGAGGGTGGAGGTGTGGAGGGCGAAGGCATCACCGTCCACCGCGTGCCGCTCGCCGACCTGCCCGCGTTCGTCGAGGGCAAGCGGCGCGAGGGGCTGGCGGTCGACGCCAAGCTGCTGGTCGTGCTGGCGGCCGCGCTGCTCGGACCCGGCGTCACTTGAAGTTGTCGGCGTAGCTCTGCAGCTGGAGCGGGCGGGGCGGGTCGCGCTTGACCTCGTAGGCCAGGCCCTCCCGCTCGCAATAGGCAATCGCCTGTTCGGGCGTGTCGAACAGCAGGCGGACCTGGTCGGGGCGCGTGTCGCCCGTGCCGCCGGCCCAGCCGGTGAGCGGATCGGCGCGCAAGGGGGTCTGGCGGTCGAAGATCAGCTGCCACGACTTGACGCGGCCGGCGCCGTGTTCGGCGCCGAGCTGCGGGCGTTTGGAGATGAGGGCTAGGGACATGCGCCCGTCCTTAACGCGGCCGCGCCGCGCGCGCATCCGCATTCTTGGTGCGGAGCGTGGCGGCGGCGGCGGCGGGGTCGTCGGGCCAGGGATGCCTGGGGTAGCGGCCGCGCATCTCCCGGGCGACGGCGGTCCAGCTGCCCGCCCAGAAGCCGGGCAGGTCGCGCGTGGTCTGGATGGGGCGACCGCCGGGCGAGAGCAGGCCGAGCACGAGGGGGATGCGGTCGACGCCGACGACCGGATGGACGGCGAGACCGAACAGCGCCTGAGGGCGGAGTTCGACGCGGGGGCCGCCGTCGGCCAGCCAGTCGATCGGGTGGCGCGAGCCGGCGGGACTGGTGAAGTCGGGCGGGGCGAGCGCGTCGAGGCGGCGCTGTCCGTCCCGGCCGATGAGTCCGCGCAGCGCGTCCGCGAGCGCGGCGGGCGGCACCTGGTCGAGGCGGCGGCGATCGGCCAGCAAGGGCGGCAGCCACTCGTCGAGGCGGGCGAGCAGGGCGTCGTCGTCGAGCCCGATGCCGGCGAAGACGCCGCGCGCCCGCAACCGGGTGGCCGATGCGGGCCAGGGCAGGAGGGGGAGGCCGTGGGCGCGGACGCCCTCCAGCAACGCGGCGGCGACCGCTTGGCGGTCGGCGTCGGGATCGGGACCGGAGCTCAGGCGAAGGCCGCCCAGGCGGCGCTCGCGCGTGGGGCGTACCGAGTTGGTCGCCGGGTCGAAGTCGACGGTGCGGCGCAGTTCGATGCGGGCGGCGAACAGGCTTTCGATATCGGCCTGCGTGACCGGGGCGGCGGACAGGATGCGCGCGCCGGCGGCCGAGCCTTGCGTGTCCGCGACGGCGAGCCAATCGGATCGGGCGAGCGGGGAGGCCGGGTCCAGGCGGAAGCCGCGACCGCCGACCGAGGCCCAGTTCTCGCCGGCGGCGTCGCGGCGGCGGGCGAGGCGGTCGGGATAAGCCAGGGCCAGGCAACGGCCGACGTCGCCGTCCGACGGCGCGGCGCGCGGCGTGCCGGCTTGGACGAGGCGGGCCCACCGCTCGGCCAGCTTGCGCGCGGCCTGCGCCTTGGAGCCGCGGTCGGCGCGCCAGCGCCGGAGGCGGACCTCCAGATCGCAGTCGGGGCCGCCCAGGCCGCGTTCGGCGAGGAGGACGGCGACCTCCGCGGCGACGGCGGCGAGGCCCAGCCCGCCCGCGCGCAGGAGCATGTGCGCGAGGCGGGGCGGCATGGGGAGCGCCGCGACCTCGCGTCCGTGCGGGGTGGGCCGGGCGTCCCCGTCCAGCGCCGCCAGCGCCGTCAGGCGCGAGCGCGCCTCCGCGACGGCGGCGGCGGGAGGGGGATCAAGCCAGCGCAGCTCGCGCGGATCGGCGACGCCCCAGATCGCGGCGGCGAGCGTGAGCGCGGAGAGGTCGGCCTCGAGGATCTCGGGCGGGTCGAAGCGGGGCAGCCCGGCGGTCGCGGCCTCCTCCCACAGGCGGTAGGCGACGCCTGGACCCTGGCGCGCGGCGCGGCCCGAGCGCTGGACGGCGGCGGCCTGGCTGGCGCGTTCGGTGACGAGGCGGGTCATGCCGGCCACGCGGTCGTAGCGGGGGCGGCGGGCGAGGCCGGAATCGACCACGACGCCGATGCCGTCGAGCGTCAGGCTGGTCTCGGCGATCGAGGTCGCCAGGACGAGCTTGCGGCGGCCGCCCGGCTCGGGGGCGATCGCGGCGCGTTGCGCCGAGGGGTCGAGCTGGCCGTGGAGGCGGTGGAGCGCGATCCGGTCGGGCAGACCGGCCAGGCGTTCGGCGACGCGCTCGATCTCGGCGACGCCGGGGAGGAAGGCCAGGATGCCGCCGTCGGTCTCGGACAGCGCGCGGCGGATCGCGCTTGCCACCTGGTCCTCGATGCGCGGCCCGGCGGCGCGGCCGATGTGATGGAGGTCGAGCGGGTAGCTGCGGCCCTCGCTCTCGATCACGGGCGCGTCCCCCATCAGCGTGGAGAAGCGCGCGCCGTCGAGGGTCGCAGACATGGCGACGAGGCGCAGGTCGGGGCGGTACCCGCCTTGCGCGTCGAGCGCGAGCGCCAGGCCGAAATCGCCGTCCAGGCTGCGTTCGTGGACCTCGTCGAACAGCACGGCCGATATGCCCGCGAGTTCGGGATCGGCCTGGATGCGGGCGGCGAACACGCCCTCGGTCATGACGGTGACGCGGGTCCGGGCGGAGCGTTTGGAATCGAGGCGGGTGGCATAGCCGTAGGTCTGGCCGACGGGTTCTCCGCCAAGCGCGGCCATACGCTCGGCCGCCGCGCGGGCGGCGAGGCGGCGCGGCGAGAGGAGGAGGATCTCGCCAGCGCACCAGGGCTCGGCGAGGAGCGCGGGGGCGACCGCGGTGGTCTTGCCCGCGCCGGGCGGGGCGACGACGACGGCGTTCGGGCGGTCGCGCAGCGCGGCGAGCAGGTCGGGGAGAACCTGTCTGATCGGGAGCGGCGTGCTCATGCGCGGTAGAAGGTCACTAAAGTCACGCCAAGAACGCCTCCGGCCCGCTGCGACCGACCACCGTCAGCGGGGGTTCCGTCGTGCATGATCGCCCCTTGTCAGAGCCGAAGCGTGTAGGACAGCCTGCGAGTCGTCCGGGCGGCTGGAAAGGAACACGGAGTGGGCGCGCATCACGGTCACCACAAGCACGGGCATCACGGACACGGACACGGACACGGTCACGGTCCGGCGACGTACGACCGCGCCTTTGCGATCGGGATCGGGCTGAACGTCGCCTATGTCGCCGTCGAGGTGGGGGCGGGGCTGTGGACCGGGTCGGTCGCGCTGCTGGCGGACGCCGGGCACAACCTGTCGGACGTGTTGGGGCTGGCGGTCGCCTGGGGCGGCGCGGCGCTGGCGCGACGGCCGGCGACGGGGCGCTACACCTACGGCTGGAAGGGCGCGACGATCCTGGCCGCGCTGGCCAATTCGCTGCTGCTGCTCGTCGCGCTCGGGGCGGTGATGCTGGAGGCGGCGCGGCGGCTGGCGGAGCCCGCGCCGGTGATGGGCGGGATCGTCGCGGGCGTCGCGGCGGTCGGCATCCTGGTCAACGGCGCGACCGCGACGCTGTTCGCGCGCGGACGGCACGGCGACGTCAACATCCGGGGGGCGTTCCTGCACATGGCCGCGGACGCAGGCGTGTCGGCGGGGGTGGTGGTCGCGGGACTGGTGATCTGGCGCACGGGCGCGACGTGGATCGATCCGCTGTCGAGCATCGTCATCGCCGCGTTGATCGTGTGGCGGACATGGGCGCTGCTGCGCGAGACGACGGCCATGGCGCTGCAGGCGGTGCCGCGCGGGATCGATCCGGACGCGGTGCGGGCGGCGCTGGGCGGGCTGCCGGGGGTCGGCCGGGTCCACCACCTGCATATCTGGCCGATGTCGACGACGGAGCCGGTCCTGACCGCGCACCTGGTGATGCCGGGCGGGTGGCCGGGCGACGCGTTCCTCAGCCAGGCTCGCGGGATGCTGCGCGAACGGTTCGGGATCGGGCATGTGACGTTGCAGGTGGAGACCGGGCAGGTGGAGACGGGCCAGGTGGAGACGGGCGCGTGCGGCGACGGACACGCGCATCAGCCGAAACGTCGTACTCCCTCCCCGTGAAGGGGAGGGGAGACGCGTCGAGCCTCGAACGGATCAGTCGTCCCGGCGCTTGCGGCGATAGTCGCGTCGGTCGTCCCGGCGCTCGCTCCGGAAGTCGCGTCGGTCGTCGCGACGCTCGTTCAGGAACTGGCGACGGCTGACCTCGCCGCGCCGAAAGTCGCGCGCATCACCGCGGCGGTCGCGCTGGAACGCGCGTCGGTCCTGCCTGCGATCCTTGCGGAAATCGCGTCGGTCGTCGCGGCGATCCCGGCGGACATCACGCCGATCGCCCCGGTAATCGTCATAGCCGCCCCGCGCCGGATCGTAGCGGCGCGGGCCGTCGTCGCTGAGGAACACGCCGCGCTGGGGGGCGGCGGCCTGGGCGGGGATCGCGGGAAGCAGCATCGCGGCGAGCGCGGCGAGGATCACGGGAATACGCATGGCACTTCTCCTGTGAGGGACCATGTCGGTCGGTCCCGGCGTGAACAGGTCGGTGATGCGCCAAGTCGCATGAACCGGAAGCTACGAGGCGTTCATGTTCGCGCGGGAATGGCCGGGTCGATGCCCGCTTGGACGTTTGCGGCGGCGGCGCGGGAATCGGTGAGGGCAGGCCGATCAACTCGAACGATGGGTCACCGCGCTCGAAGGAAGCGGTGAAAGCCGATCGGTAAGTGCGACGGCGGCAAAGCCGCCGCCGTGACGTCGGAGGGGCTTGCTCCGCGACCCGCCGGCCGGGCGGGTGACGCGCGGGTCAGTATGCGCGGCTGACCGCGAACTCCACCGCTTCCACCATGGCCTCTTTGGCGCGTCCCCCGCCGAACCCACCGATCGCGTCGATCGCGCGCTGGCCGTAATGGCGCGCGCGGGCCAGCGTGTCGTCGACCGCGCGCGAGCGGCGGACCAGCGCGACCGCGTGCGCGAAATCGTCGTCGGACGCGCGGCGGCCCTCGACGGCGTCCTTCCAGAAGCGGCGCTCGTCGGCGTCGCCGCGGGCGTGGGCGAGGATCACGGGCAACGTCATCTTGCCCTCGCGGAAATCGTCGCCCGCGTCCTTGCCCATCGTTCCCGCGTCGGAGATGTAGTCGATCGCGTCGTCGACGAGCTGGAACGCGATGCCCAG
>CAXTFF010000125.1:0-6241 GCA_964243325.1 uncultured Sphingomonas sp. | reverse complement strand
CCGGCGGAGCGGAGGCGGGCTCGGGCGGCGCGGCGTCCTTGGGCGCTCCCTCCTCGGGCGCGACCGACTGCGCGGGCTCGGCCGCGGGTTCGGGCGCGGCCGACTCGATCGCCACCTCCTCGACCAGGCTCACCTCGACGGGCGTGCTCTTGAGCTTGTCGGGATTGGGCGTCGCCAAGAAGCCGACCGACAGCAACCCGAACAGCACGCCGTGCCCCAGGACCGCCGCGCCCAGCCCGACCTTCTCCGCGCGCTCCATCAGTCCTGGCCCGGCTCCACCGTCACCAGCGCGACGCGGTTCAGCCCCGCGCGGTTCAGTTCGCCCATCACGCGCATCACCCGCCCGTAATCGAGCCCCCGGTCCGCGCGCAGGAACACCTGCGGCGGCTTGGCGGCATCCCTCGCCGACGCGATCCGCTCCAGCCGCGCGGGCAGGTCGCCCTCCGCCAGCTCGGTATCATCGACGAACAGCTTCCCCGCCCGGTCGATCGAGATCTGCACCGGCTTCTCCTCGGCCTCCAGCGGCTTGGCGCGGCTGTCGGGCAGGTTCACGGGCACGCCCGCCGTCAGCAGCGGCGCGGTCACCATGAAGATGATCAGCAGCACCAGCATCACGTCGACCAGCGGCGTGACGTTGATGTCCGCCATCGGCGCGCGCCTTCCACGCCCGGCCCGCGACGGCAGGTTTATCGCCACCCTAGCGCGCCCCGTCCAGCTGGCGGCTCAGCGTCGCATGGAACCCGTCGGCGAAGCGGTTCAGCGCCGCCTCGACCCGGTTCACCCCATGGGAGAAGCGGTTATACGCGATCACCGCCGGGATCGCCGCGAACAGCCCGATCGCCGTCGCGAACAAAGCCTCCGCGATCCCAGGCGCCACCACCGCCAACGACGTGTTCTGCGCCGACGCGATCGCGGTGAAGCTGCGCATGATCCCCCACACCGTCCCGAACAGCCCCACGAACGGCGCCACCGACCCCACGGTGGCCAGGATGTTCATCCGGTCCGAGATCCTGTCGATCTCGCCCGCCGCCGCCGCGCCCATCGCGGTGGCCAACCGCTCGCGCGTCCCGCCCTTGTCGATCGGCGAGGCGGCGGTGGACCTGCGCCATTCGTCCACCCCGGCCGCGAACACCCGCGCCGAGGGCAGTTCGCTCTTCCCATGGATCTTGTAGAAGGCGTCGATATCGTCCGCCTCCCAGAAATCGCGCTCGAACTTGGCCATCTCGCGCCGCGTCCGCCTGACCCGCCGGGAAAAGGCGATGATGATGCCCCAGGTCCACACGCTCGCGAGCAGCAGCCCCAGCATCACCGCCTTCACCACGAAATCGGCCTGGAGGAACAGCGCCACGGGCGACAGCGTCGCCGCGTCGGTCTCGAAGAACGGATTCAAGCTTCGGCCTCCCCCAGGGTCATCAATTCCTTGAACCGCGCGATCCACGCCGCCGGCTGCCGCCGCGCGCCGCCGCCCGGCGCGACCCAGGCGACGACCACCTCGGCTTGGGCGAGGATCACTCCATCCCGCCTGACCGACTGATGAACGACGCAATAGGCCGCCTGGACCTTGCGCGGCTTGGAGATCACCAGCAGCGCGTCGTCGAGCCGCGCGGGCGCGAGATAGCGGATGTTCAGCCGCGCGACCGCGTACGCCCCCTCGCCCGCCTCCATCGCCGCGCGCTGGTCGATGCCCGCCACGCGCAGCATGTCCGACCGCGCCCGCTCCATGAAGCGCAGATGGTTGGCATGGTAGACCACGCCCGACAGGTCGGTGTCCTCGAAATGGACGCGCACCGGATATCGGTGCTCGCCCCCCTCGAAACGCCCCCCGGCGGGCTGGTCGCGCGCGTCGTTAACCATCGCGGCGCGGTGTACCCGACCCGCGCGCCCGCGCAACCCGCCCCGGACGCCTCAGCCTTCCGCGTCCGCCGCCCCGGCCCCCAGCGACGCCATGTCGATCACGTGGCGGAACCGCACCTCGCCGCGCTCGATCCGCTTGAACGCCCGGTTGATCTCCTGAATCGGGATCACCTCGATGTCGGGCGCGATCCCGTGCTCCGCGCAGAAATCGAGCACCTCCTGCGTTTCCGCGACCGACCCGATCAGCGATCCCGCCAGCATCTTCCGGTGTTTCACCAGTTCGCTGTTGTCGTACCCCGACATCTGCTCCAGCGCGCCCACCGCCACGAACGCCTTGTCGCGCTTCAGCAGCGGCACGAACGGGTCGACCTTGTGCTTTTCGGGCACCGTCGACAACAGCAGGTCGAAACTGTTCTCCAGCGCCCCGTACGCGTCGGCGTCGCCTTCGACCACGCCCGTCGCGCCCAGCTTGGCGGCCTCGGCGACCTTCTCCCTGGTCGTGGTGAATACGAACACCTCGGCCCCCAGCGCCCGGGCGAGCTTGACCGCCATGTCGCCCAGCCCGCCGAAGCCGATCACGCCCACCCGGTCGCCCGCCTTGACGCCCCAATGCCGCATCGGCGACCAGGTCGTGACGCCCGCGCACAGGATCGGCGCGGCGGCCTCCGGCGACAGCCCGTCCGGGATCCGCAGCACGAACTCCTCGCGCACCACCAGCACGTCCGAATAGCCGCCATAGGTGTTGTCGCGGCCGTACGCGTTGACCCCGCCCGCCATCGCGGCGGGCTTCATCGGCCCGTTATAGGTGGCCAGCCACGAATTCGGCCCCTCGCAATATTGCTCCTCGCCCGCCTTGCAGGGCGAACATTCGCGGCACGAATCGATCATGCAGCCGACCCCGACCAGGTCGCCCTCCTTGAACTTCGACTCCTTGCCGCCTGCGCGCGTCACCCGCCCGACGACCTCGTGCCCGGGCACGCACGGATAGACGCTGTTGCCCCATTCGTTCTTCACCTGGTGGACGTCCGAATGGCACACGCCGCAGAACAGCACGGCGATCTCCACCTCGCCCGCGCCGGGCTCCTCGCGCTCGAACGCGATGGGCTTCAGCTTGGAATGGGAATGCTTGGCCGCGTAGCCGTGCGCCTTGATCATGAACGTCGCTTTCGCCCAGGGTTCGCCCTACTCAACGCGACGCGCCGCGATCGGTGCCCTCAGGCCGCCCGCCGGTCGAACGCGTGCGCCGCCTCGTCGATCAGCTCGGCGATGATCGCCGCCGCCGGCTCCTCGCGCGTGACCATGCCGACCGACTGCCCGGCCATCACCGACCCGTGCTCGATATCGCCCTCGACCACCGCGCGGCGCAGCGCGCCCGCCCAATAATGCTCGATCTCCAGCTGCGCCTCGGCCATCAGCACGGCTTCCCCATTCCCGTCGGCGTCCAGCCTGCCCGCCACCTCGCGCTGCTTGGCGGTGAACAGTTCCCCGCCCGCGTTCTTGAGCGCGCGCACCGGGATGACCGGCAGCCTGGGGTCGAGCTGCACCGACGCCACCGCGTCGCGCGCCGACGCTCGGATGAAGGCCTGCTTGAAGCGGGGATGCGCGATCGACTCGGTCGCGCACACGAACTTGGTCCCCAGCTGCACGCCCGCCGCGCCCATATCCAGGTAGCCCGCGATCGCCTCGCCGCGCCCGATCCCGCCCGCCACGAACACGGGCACCTGATCGGCGATGACGGGCAGCATCTCCTGCGCCAGCACGGACGTCGACACCGGCCCGATATGCCCCCCCGCCTCCATCCCCTCGATCACCAGCGCGTCCACGCCCGACCGGATCAGCTTCTTGGCCAGGGACAGGGCGGGCGCGAAGCACACCACCTTGGCGCCGGTCGCCTTGATCGCGTCGAGCGACCCCTTGGGCGGCAACCCGCCCGCCAGCACCACGTGCCCGACCCCGTGCCGCCCGCACACCGCGATCAGGTCCATCAACTGCGGATGCATGGTGATCAGGTTCACCCCGAACGGCCGCTCCGTCAGCGCCCGCGTCGCCGCGATCTCCCGGTCCAGCAGCTCCGGGCTCATCGCCCCGCAGGCGATCACCCCGAACCCGCCCGCCTCCGAGATCGCGGCGACCAGGTTCCGCTCCGACACCCACGACATCGCCCCGCCCATGATGGCGTATTCGCACCCCAGGAAAGTCGCGCCGCGCGACATGCGGCGTTGAAGGCGCTCGCGGCCGGTGGCGGTGACGGGAGGATGGGCGAGGGTGTCGGTCATGGGTCAGGGCGTAGCCCCGTCCGTCCCCACCTCGCAAGCGGTTCGCTGACGCTGACAACCCAAGGCTGAACGCCGGATCATAGGTGTTTACTAGGCGTACGATGCTGGCTAGCTCGATTGATCTTCTGGAGGATGGGCAGCTTGGAAACCTTGGTTCGAACCGTTGGCCAGATTCTCGAAGAGCGTACGCAATTCGCCGTTCCCGTATTCCAGCGACATTACGTCTGGAGCGAAAAGACCCAGCTCGCGCCACTATGGGACGACGTTCTAGACAACCTGGAAGACGCGATTGAGGGAAAGCCTAAGCGCTATCCTCACTATATGGGCGCGCTTATATTTTCATTGGGCACCGCATCAATCGGCAGAGTTCCAGTAAAGCAGGTAATTGATGGTCAGCAGCGGCTGACCACCTTCCAAGTACTTCTTTTCGCTCTAGCTGAAGTCGCTAGGCAGCAAGGATTGGATCAAGTTAGAGCCACCGCTCTTTCTTACGTCACGAACGATAGAGAGAGCTTGATGCAGGACCCGTCGGTTGAGCGGCAGAAGCTGCTTCCGACTGCCTACGATCGCGCCGTTTTTACCGACATATCTAGCTTGTCTGAAAAAGAGATAGCAAATAAGTATTCCAGCTGTTACTGGGGAACCAAGTTAGTCCAAAATAGGACTCCGAAGTTACTACTCGCTTACTTCTTTTTCATCGATAAGTTTGGCCAGCTACTCACCCAGCGCGATTACGAAGTAGCGCATGAGACTAAATTATCGGCTGTTCTCGACGTGGTTCTTAACAGACTATCGATTGTCGTCATAGCGCTTTCTGATCAAGATGATGCTCAAACTATTTTTTCGACCTTGAATGCCCGTGGAGAGCCACTCAATGCGACCGACTTGATCCGCAACGACGTGTTTCATAGAGCGTTACGAACCAATGAGTCGGCTGAAACTCTGTTTGCAGACCACTGGACGCGTTTTGAAGCACCCTTTTGGGAGCAGCCCGAGCGCCAAGGCCGAGTTCTCAAACCAAGGATAGAATTCTTTATCGCTAATTTCTTAGTTGCGGAAATGCAACGCGAGGTAAATCTTTCGAAGATTTATCCAGAGTATCGAGCATATGCATCTACCCGCAACTTTCTTACGGTAAAGGAAGAGCTGCAGAGGTTGGTACTATATGCCGATCCGTACCAAGCGCTAGTTGAGCGTGGCGGGGACGGTCCCCTAGCCGAGTTTTCTGCGATGATGGCGGCCTTTGATACCTCCACGGTTTTTCCGGCAGCCATGGCGATCGCCGTACACGCTCCACAGGAAGAGACGCGGGGCATGCTGACGCTACTCACCTCGTATGTCGTTCGGCGGACAGTCGTCTCTTTGGATCAGAAAAATTTAACGAAGAATACGGTCGCTCTCGTTGAGTTTATGAATGCGAACGCTTTTGATGTTGCATCGGTGCGAGCATTCTTCCGCAGTCTTAAAGCCGAGTCGGCAAGATTTCCAAATGATGCGGAGTTTGGATCCGCCTTGCTGACTAGGCAGATGTACGGTGGCGGTTGGGAACGTCGTACTCGCGCAATGCTGACCCGCTTAGATGAGGCCG
Organism: uncultured Sphingomonas sp.; assembly: GCA_964243325.1. Lineage (GTDB taxonomy): Bacteria > Pseudomonadota > Alphaproteobacteria > Sphingomonadales > Sphingomonadaceae > Sphingomonas. The sequence continues at coordinate 523 of CAXTFF010000125.1, read as the reverse complement.
CCAAGGACAAGTTTGACGATCATATCAAGATTGTCGATGAGCTGACGCTAGAACACGTTATGCCAGTCAGATGGGCGAAAAACTGGCCGCTTCAATCCTCCCAGATGGCGAGCACTGATTCTTTGTGGGATTTAGGACTTGATGCTAAAATTGATCCGGTGCTTCGTGCCGAGATCGAGGATCGTATCAGGCTTATTGACACAATCGGAAATCTAGTGCTCGTCAACCAAGCCAAAAACAGTAAGCTTTCAAACATGTCGTTTGCCGATAAGAAGCTAATACTAGCTGACTCATCGTTGAAGCTAACTCGTCATGTTGCGCAAAGAGATGAGTGGGACGAGGATGCTATCAAGGTACGGTCGGCGCACCTAGCCGAGCTCGCCGTTCGCACTTGGCCGGATGTTCATCATTAATGCACATTTGCATCAGGGCCTAAGCTAGGAGTTGGGGTCGACTTACACCTCCCCATCCAACCCGTACGCCGTGTGCAGCACGCGCACCGCCAGCTCGGTATAGTCCTCCT
>CAXTFF010000124.1:0-6257 GCA_964243325.1 uncultured Sphingomonas sp. | reverse complement strand
GCTGTACTGGACCGCGTTCGAGACGGGCGGGCAGTACCGGCTCTGGTGGCGGAAGCCGGTCGCGGGCGGGCCGAACGAGCTGCTGCTGAGCGAGCCCGAGCTGGCGGAGGGCCACGAATATTTCCGGCTGGGCGCGTTCGCGGTGTCGAACGACGGGTGGCACCTGGCCTATGCGGTCGACGATAGCGGGGCGGAGCGGTTCGAGGTCCGGGTCAAGGACCTCCGGACGGGCGAGCACCTGCCCGACGTGATTCCGGGGATGCTGTCGGACATCGTGTGGACCGCCGACGACGGCGGCTTCCTGTACGGGGTCGCCAACGAGCAGTGGCGGACGGACAACGCCCGCTTCCACCGGCTGGGCACGCCCGTTTCGGACGACGTGGAGCTGTTCAAGGAAGCCGACGAAGGTTTCCGCGTCGCGGTGGCGGAGACCTCGTCGCGCGGGTGGATCGTGATCGGGACGGGCGACCACGTGACGAGCGAGGTCCGGCTGCTGCCGGCGGACGATCCGCTCGCCGAACCGATCCTGGTCGCGCCCCGGCTGGTCGGGCGCGAGTACGACGTGGACGAGCACGCGGGGACCTTGTTCATCCACACCAACGACGTCGACCCGCAGTTCCGGCTCTGCACCGCGCCCGTGACCGATCCGGGGAACTGGACCGAGCTGATCGGGCCGTCGCCGCGGTTCTACATGACGGGGGTGGAATGCTACCGCGACTTCTTCGTGGTGGAGGGGCGCGAGGACGGGTTGGATCAGGTGGAGATCCACCCGTACGACGGCGGGGCGCCGAAACGGATCGAATGGCCCGAGGCGAGCTACGCGGCCGGGCTGGGGGACAATCCGGAGTACCATGTCGAGAAGCTCAGGCTCGGCTACGAGTCGATGGTGACGCCGGGGACGGTGTACGACTACGACCCGGGCACGGGGGCGCTGGAGACGCTCAAGGTGCAGGAGATCCCGACGGGGTATGACGGGGCCAAGTACCGGACCGAGCGGCTGAGGATCGCCGCGCGCGACGGGACGCCCGTGCCGGTGTCGATCGTGTACCCGGCCGGTTTCCCGCGCGACGGGACGGGGCGCGTGTTCCTGTATTCCTACGGCGCGTACGGCCATGCGATCCCGCCGGGTTTCTCGACGGGGCGGTTGTCGCTGCTCGACCGGGGCTTCGCCTATGCGATCGCGCACATACGCGGGGGCGACGACCTCGGGCAGCAATGGTACCTGGACGGCAAGCTCGCCAAGCGGGCCAACACGTTCAACGATTTCGTCGATGTCGCGCGCGGGCTGATCGCGGGGGGGTGGACCGCCGAGGGCGGAATCGCGATCGCGGGAGCGTCGGCGGGGGGCGAGCTGATGGGGGCGGTGGTGAACTCCGACCCCGGATTGTGGGGCGCGGTGATCGCGGACGTGCCGTTCGTCGACGTGCTGAACACGATGCTCGACGCCGATCTGCCGCTGACGCCGGGCGAGTGGCCCGAATGGGGGAACCCGATCGAGGACCCGGCGGCGTTCGAGCTGATCCGGGGCTACAGCCCTTACGACAACGTCCGCGCGCAGGACTATCCGCCGCTGTTCATCTCGGGCGGGCTGAACGATCCGCGCGTGACCTACTGGGAGCCGGCCAAGTGGGCGGCCAAGCTCCGGGCGACCAAGACGGACGGCAACGTTCTGCTGCTCAAGACCAACATGGGCGCGGGGCACGGGGGCAAGTCGGGGCGGTTCGAGAGCTTGCGCGAGACGGCGGAGGAGCACGCCTTCGTGCTGTGGCAGATGGGCGTGGAAGGGTGAGCGCTAGCCCGAATTGCGCAGCGCGGTCGCGATCGCGTTGATGGACAGCAGGATGCCTTCCTCCACGCGCGCGTCGGTCTCGCCGGCGCGGTGGCGTTTGAGGAGTTCGATCTGGAGGAGGTTGAGCGGCTCGATATAGGGCAGGCGCAGGCGGATGCTGGCGTCGAGCGCGGGGTGGTGGTCGAGCAGGCGCGATTGGCCGGTGACGCGCAGCAGCGCGTCGCGGGTGCGGGTCCACTCGTCGCGGATGCGGGTGAAGACGCCGTCGCGCAGGCCCTCGTCCTCGACCAGCGCGGCGTAGCGGGCGGCGATCCCCATGTCCGACTTGGCGAGCACCATCTCCATGTTGGCGAGCGTCGCGGCGAAGAGCGGCCAGCCCTGCGCCATGTCGGCCAGGAGCGCGGGATCGCCGCCCTCCAGCGCGCCGCCGACGCCGTACCAGCCCGGCAGCATGACGCGCGCCTGCGCCCAGGAGAACACCCACGGGATCGCGCGCAGGTCCTCGATGCGGTCGGACTTGGTGCGGCTGGCGGGGCGCGAGCCGATCTTTAGGCCCGCGATCTCGGCGATGGGGGTGAGCTGGCGGAAGAAGGTGCGGAAGCCTTCGGTGCCGTAGACGAGGTCGCGATAGGCGCGGAACGCGGTCGCCGAGGCGGCGTCCATCGCGCCGGCGAAGCGTTCGTTGTCGGCGTTCGACAGGCGGGGCGGCTCCAGGCTGGCCAGCAGCGTGGCCGACGCCATCGCCTCCAGGTTGACGAGCGCGCTTTCGCGGGTGCCGTATTTGCCCGCGATCACCTCGCCCTGCTCGGTGATGCGGATGCGGCCCTGGACGGTGCCGGGCGGCTGCGCGCGGATCGCCGCGAAGGCGGAGCCGCCCCCGCGCCCGACCGCGCCGCCGCGGCCGTGGAACAGCTGCATCGCGACGCCCGCCTCGGCGAAGACGGGGGCGAGCGCGGACGACGCCTTGGACAGGCTCCAGGTCGAGGTCAGGTAGCCGCCGTCCTTGTTCGAGTCGGAATAGCCGATCATCACCTCCTGGTGCCCGCGCGCCTTCGCGATGGCGGCGATCTCGGGCAGGGCGAGCCAGTCGCGCATGATGGCGGGGGCGGCCTCCAGGTCCTCGATCGTCTCGAACAGCGGGACGGCCATGATCGCGGCTTCCGGCGGATCGCCCGGGCGGTAGAGGCCGACCTCCTTCAGCAGCAGGTTGACCTCGAGCAGGTCGGACACCGACCTGGCCATCGAGACGACGTAGCTGGCGATCGCGGCGGGGCCGTAATCGGCGTGCGCCCGCGCGGCGGCCTGGAGGATCGCGAGTTCGGAGGCTGTCTCGTCGGAATAGGCCGTATGGCGGCTGGTCAGCGGACGGGGGCCGGCGAGTTCGCGGCGCAGGAGCGCCGCGCGGGCGTTTTCGGGCAGCGCGAGATAGTCGGGCTCGACCCCGGCGACGCGGAGCAGTTCGGCCACGACGCGTTCGTGGACGGCCGAGTTCTGGCGCAGGTCGAGCGTGGCGAGGTGGAATCCGAACAGCTCCACCGATCGGATCAGGCGGCCCAGCGCGCCGCCCGACGACAGCGCGTCGCCCGTGGCGGCGAGGCCGTGGGCGAGCGTGACGAGGTCGGCGCGAAGCGCGGCGGGGTCGGGATAGACTTCGCCCTTGAGCGCGCCCGGCCGGGGCGCGGGCTTGCCGGCGAGATGCAGGTGCGTCGCCGCGAGCCGGGCGTGGATGCCCGACAGCGCGCGGCGGTAGGGCTCGTCGGCGCGGCTGGCGGCCGTGTCGCCCGAGCGGTCGGCGAGCGCGCGGACGCCATCGGGGATGGTCGCGTGCTCGGCGGAGACCGACAGTTCGGCCCCGAGCGCGTGGACGCCGTCGAGATAATGGCCGAGCGCCGCCTCGCACGCCTTGGCGAGCGCGGTGCGGAGCGAGGCGGCGTCGACGTTGGGGTTGCCGTCGCGGTCGCCGCCGATCCAGCTGCCCGGCCGGAGGAAGGACGGCACGCGCCGCCCGAGCGCGCGGTCCCAGCGTTGGTAGAGCACGGGGAGGGTGGGGAGGAACACGTCGCGCAGATAGCTGAGCGCGGTCTCGACCTCGTCGGCGACGTACAGACGCTCGCGGCGGAGCACGCGGGTCTGCCAGAGCAGCGCGATCTGGCGGGCGACGGCTTCCTCGATCAGGTCGCCGTCCGGGGTCTCGGTCGCGCCGCGGTCGCGTAGCGCCAGCAGCGCGGCGATGCGGTTGCGGTGATCGATCATGCTCTTGCGCCTGACCTCGGTCGGGTGCGCGGTGAGCACGGGGGCGATCAGCGCGTTCGCCAGCAACGCGTCGACGGCGGTGTGGTCGATCCCGTGTTCCGCCAGACGAGCGAGCGCGCCGGCCAGGTCCGCGCCTTCCTCGATCTGAACGCCCTGCCGATCCTCGGCGAGATTGGCGAGCATGGAGAAGAGCATGAAGCCGCGCACGAAAGCGAGCGTCTCGTCGAGGCCGAGCGCCTCCAGCCGAAGGTCGAGCGCGCGTCCGTCGTCGTCGGCGCCGCCGCCGTCGCGGTGCCGGTCCACCGACGCGCTGCGGATGGCCTCCGTCGCCTCGAACAGGCGGACGCCGCCCTGGGTGCGGATCACGTCGCCGAGCAACTTGCCCAGGAGGCGGACGTCTTCGTTGTTGGCGATGGAGGGCAGGTCGCGGTTCATCCGCCGATGCTGCGGCGCGGCGCGTCCCCCGTCAACCACCCAGGCTCACTCGACGGCGAGCGTCCCGTTCCTCGTCGTCTCCTGTTCCTCGGAGGTGACGGTGCCGTCGCGGTTGAGGTCCATGCGGTCGAAGCGCGCCATGGTGGCGGTGGTGAACTCGATCTTGGTGATGGCGCCGTCGCCGTTCGCGTCGGCGCGCCCCAGGCGGGAATCGACGCGGGGGAACTCGTCGTCGGTCAGCTTGCCGTCGGCGTTGCGGTCCAGCCGGGCGAAGCGGCGCTCCTGCTGGCCGCCCCAATCGAGGCGCGAGGTGACGGCGGGCGGGGTGAAGCCCGCGGCGTTGGCGTCGGCGGCCGCGCGCTCCGCCGCCTTGTCGCCGCATCCCGCCAGGAGCGCCGCCGCCCCGAGCACCATCGCCAGCCGCATTCGCCCACGCCCCCTCACGCTTCCAGTTCGATGTCCCAGTATAGCCAGTCGCGCCAGGTGTCGTGGAGATAGTTGGGCGGGAACGCGCGGCCGTGCTCCTGCAGCTGCCAACTGGTCGGGCGGATCGCGGCGATGTGGAGCGGCATCCCCGCCTGCTTGGGCGTCCGGCCCCCCTTTTTCAGGTTGCAGGGCGCGCACGCGGTGACGACGTTCTCCCAGGTGGTGCGGCCCCCTTGCGCGCGGGGGATGACGTGGTCGAAGGTCAGCTCGCGGTGGCGGCCGCAATATTGGCAATGGAAGCGGTCGCGCAGGAACAGGTTGAAACGCGTGAAGGCGGGGAACTGCGAGGGCCTGACGAACTGCTTGAGCGCGATCACCGACGGAAGCTTCAACGCGGTATGCGCGCTGCGGACCTCGCGCTCGTAATGCGAGACGATGTCGACGCGGTCGAGGAAGACCGCCTTGACGGCCGTTTGCCACGGCCACAGGCTCAAGGGGTAGTAGGATAGCGGGGTATAGTCGGCGTTGAGGACGAGTGCGGGACAACCGTCCGGATGGCGGATCAGGTCGGGATGGTACACGGCTCCTCCCCAGGTGCATCGACGCATGCGCCCCTGCCCGGGCGCGGTGACGGCATCATGACAGCACGGGGGACAACGCGCGGTCAAGCGCGGCGGTTGCCGCTATCGGTGGTGGTCGACGCGGATGAACGGGACCAGGTGATGGAGGGCGGGCCCGTCGTCACGCGCTTCGCGCCGAGCCCGACGGGGCCGCTGCATCTGGGCCACGCCTATTCGGCGGCGCGCGCCCACGGCGTCGCGCGGGCGGCGGGCGGGCGCTTCCTCCTGCGGATCGAGGACATAGACGCGACGCGCAGCCGAACGGAGCACGTCGCGGGCATCCTGGACGACCTGCGCTGGCTGGGGCTGGACCCGGACGGGCCGGCGGCGTTCCAGTCGGCGCGGCTGGAAGCGTACGCGGAGGCGCTGGATGAGCTGAAAGGGCGCGGGCTGGTCTATCCGTGTTTCTGCACGCGCGCGGAGATCGCCGACGCGATGTCGGCCCCGCACGGGACGGCGGCGATCTATCCGGGGACGTGCCGGGGGGTCGATCCCGGGCCGCGCGGCCCGCGCGCGCGTGCCTGGCGGCTCGACATGGCGGCGGCGATCGCGGCGGCGGGGCCGATCGACTGGTGGGACGAGCGGGCGGGAACGGTGCGCGCGGTTCCCGGCGAGCAGGGCGACGTCGTGCTGGCGAGAAAGGACCTGGGCACGAGCTATCACCTGGCCGTGACGGTGGACGACGCGGCGCAAGGGGTGACGGACGTGGTGCGCGGGATGGACCTGTTCGAGGC
>CAXTFF010000123.1:0-6327 GCA_964243325.1 uncultured Sphingomonas sp. | reverse complement strand
TAGGCGGGCCGTCGATGGTGCGATCGGCGGCTAAGAACCATGCCTTCGTGGCGATCGTCACCGATCCGGCGGATTATTCCGCGCTGCTGGCCGAACTCGACGCGAAGGACGGCGCGACGACGCTGGAGCTGCGCCGCCGCCTCGCCGCGACCGCCTTCGCCGCGACCGCGACCTACGACTCGATGATCGCGAGCTGGTTCGCCTTCGCCGACCAGGGCGAGCGGTTTCCGGCGACGCTGCCGCTGATCCTCCAACGGCAGGACGAGCTGCGTTACGGCGAGAACCCGCATCAGGCCGCAGCCTTCTACGCGGGCCGGGGGCCGGCGGCGCGCGGGATCGGCCAGGCGGAACAGGTCGGGGGCAAGGCGCTCTCCTACAACAATCTGAACGACGCGGACGCCGCGCTCGAGCTGCTCGCCGAGTTCCGCGACGCGGAGCCGACGGCGGTGATCGTCAAGCACGCCAACCCTTGCGGCGTCGCGACGGCGGCGGGCGTGGAGGCGGCCTACCGGGCGGCGTTCGCGTGCGACCCCGTGTCCGCGTTCGGCGGCATCGTCGCGGTCAACCGCCCGCTCGACGGCGCGACCGCCGCCGCGATCGCGGAGATCTTCACGGAGGTGGTGGTCGCGCCGGGGGCGGACGAGGAGGCGCGAGCGGTGTTCGCGCGCAAGAAGAACCTCCGGCTGCTGCTGACGGGCGAGCTGCCCGATCCGGCGCGCGGCGGTCTGGCGGTCAAGTCGATCGCGGGCGGCTGGCTGATCCAGTCGCGCGACGACGGGCGGTTGACGGACGAGATGCTGGCCGTCGTCACCAAGCGGCGACCGACGAAACAGGAACTGTCAGACTGCCGCTTCGCCTGGACGGTCGCCAAGCACGTCAAGTCGAACGCGATCGTCTACGCCAAGGACGGCGCGACGGCGGGGGTCGGGGCGGGGCAGATGAACCGGCTGGAATCGGCGCGCATCGCCGCCTGGAAGGCGCGCGACGCGGCGGAGAAGGCGGGCTGGGCCGAGCCCCGCACGATCGGCTCGGCGGTGGCGTCCGACGCGTTCTTCCCCTTCGCCGACGGGCTGATGGCGGCCGTCGAGGCGGGGGCGACCGCGGTGATCCAGCCCGGCGGCTCGATCCGCGACGCGGAGGTGATCGCCGCCGCCGACGAGGCGGGGCTGGCGATGGTGTTCACGGGCATGCGCCACTTCCGGCACTAGGTCGGACGGGTCAGCCCGTGGCCGCGCCCTGCGCGGGGATCGCGGCCATGTCCGGCGCGGCCTTGCGCCGGAACAGCGCGCGGTCGGCGTCGCCGAACGACCAGCGCCACAGCACGAATAGATAGGTGGCGGCGATCGCGGGGATGCCGATGACGAGCTCGGTCCATTCATATCGTTGCGGGAGCGCGGTGAAGATCGTGCCCACGCCGATCGCCAGGAGCGCCGCCCAAAGAAGCGACCAGCGCCAGGGCGTGACACCGTGGTTGAGCATGCGCTCGAGAAAGCGGACCTTGACCACGCTGGTCACCCCCAGGCTCAGGCATAGCGCAACCGCGGGTCCGGCCGCCTGCCACGTCGCCGGCCAGCCGAGCGCGCGAGCGGCGAGGACCAGCGCGAAGCTGAGCGCGATCTGGAACAGCAGCATGCCGAGCGAGATGAGCAGGTTGCGCTTGCGGGCGATGTAGACGAGCGCCGATTCGGACACCGCCCCGGCCGTCCCCGCGAACTCGGCGGTGAGGAGGAAGGCGAGCGCGGCGGTGCCCGCGACGAACTCGGGCCCGATCACGCCCATCACCGCCTCGCCCGGGATCGAGCCCATCAGCGCCAGCCCGCCTTGCGCGGCCATGATCCAGAAGGCGACCTGACAGACCTGACGCGCGACCGCGGCCTTGTCGTCCTTCGCCAGCGCCTCGGTGACGACCGGTCCCAGGATCGGGTCGAAGCTGGTCTTGAGCTTGGCGGGAAGCGAGGCGACCTGCTGCGCCATATAGTAGATGCCGACGATCTCCGGCGCGAAGAGCAGCCCCAGGATGAAGCGGTCGACGTTGCGCGTCCCCCATTCCAATGCGTCGGCTCCCGCCAGCGGCGCGTTCGCCTGCGCCAGCGCGAGGAGCGGGCGCACGCGGGGGGTCCAGCCGCGCGGCAGGCCGTAGGAGCGGACGAACGGCACTGCGCTGGCGATCAGCGCCGCGATCATGGAGGCGACATAGGACAGCACAAGCCCGTCGCGCAGCGTGAAATAGGAGAACGCCCAGGCGGCGATCGATATCGTCCACGGCTCCACCACCGCGCGCGCGGTCACCGCCGCCTTGACGTTCAGACGATAGGCGAGCGCGGCCAGGCTGACGTCCGACCAGGCGGTGGCGACGATGATCAGCGGGAGGAAGCGGTCGAGCCCCGTCACCGCCGTGTTGGGGTATAGGAGCTGCGGAAAGGCGAACAACACCGCGCTCGCCGCCACCGACACGACGAGCGCGACGACCATCGCGTCCCACACCACATGCGCGTGGGGGCGATCGGTGGTCGCCAGCGCCTGGGCGAGCCCGCGCTTCAACCCCAGCGTCGCCAGCAACGCCGCGAGCTCGACCACCACGACCGCGATCGCGAAGCGCCCGACCAGTTCGGGCCCGTACACCCGCCCCGCGATGAACAGGAACGGGATGCGCGCGAGCAGCCGGAGCGCGAAGCCCGCGATGTTGGTGCGGCCCCCCTTGGCGAGCGCCGCGATGTCCTCGGGGTCGCGGGTCGGCACTAGTGCGCCGAACCCCAACTGTGGCCGACGCCGATCTCGACGCCGAGCGGGACGGAGAGCTTCACCGCCGGCTCGGCCGCGCCCTCCATGACGCGGCGGATGATCGCGCTCGCGGCTTTCACATCGGCTTCGGGCAGTTCGAAGACGAGTTCGTCATGAACTTGGAGGAGCATGCGGACGCCCGGCAGCCCGGCCTCGGCGAGCGCGGGTTCCATGCGTACCATGGCGCGCTTAATGATGTCGGCGCTGGTGCCCTGGATCGGCGCGTTGATCGCGGCGCGCTCGGCCCCCTGGCGCTCGTTCTGCTGGCGGCTCTTGATGCGCGGAAACCAGCACCTCCGGCCGAACAGCGTCTCGGTATAGCCCCGGTCGCGAACCTGGGTCAGCGTGTCGGCCATGTAGCGGTTCACGCCCGGAAAGCGCTCGAAATAGCGGTCGATCAGCCCCTGCGCCTCGTCGGCGGTGATGTTCAGCCGCCCCGCCAATCCCCAGCGCGAGATGCCGTACAGGATCGCGAAGTTGATCGTCTTGGCTTGGGAGCGCGTGTCGCGGTTCACTTCGCCGTAAAGCTGCTGCGCGGTCAGCGCGTGAATGTCCTGCCCGGTGGCGTAGGCCTCCTTCAGCTCGGGCACGTCGGCCATGTGCGCGGCGAGCCTGAGCTCGATCTGCGAATAGTCGGCGGCGAGCAGCACATGCCCCTCCTCCGCCACGAACGCCTCGCGCAGCTGGCGGCCGATCTCGGTGCGGATGGGGATGTTCTGGAGGTTGGGGTCGGTCGAGGACAGCCGCCCCGTCTGCGCGCCGGTGAGCGAATAGCTGGTGTGCACCCGGCCGGTCGCCGGATTGACCTGCGCCTGGAGCGCGTCGGTGTAGGTGTTCTTGAGCTTGGTGAGCTGGCGCCAGTCGAGCACGCGGCGGACGATCTCCGACCCCGGCTCCTTGCTCCTGGCGATCCGCTCCAGCTCGGTCACGTCGGTGGAATAAACGCCGGACTTGCCCTTGCGCCCGCCCTTCAGCCCCAGCCGCTCGAACAGCACGTCGCCCAGCTGCTTCGGCGAGCCGATGGTGAAGGGGCCGCCCGCGAGCTCGTGGACCTGGCGCTCGTAATCGGCGATCTGCCCCTCGAACTCGGTCGAGAGCGCGGCGAGGCGGGGCACGTCGACCAGGATCCCGCGCCGCTCCATGCGCGCGATGACGGGGACGAGGGGGCGGTCGACCATCTCGTAGATACGGGTCGCGCCCTCCGAAGGAAGCCTGGTCTTGAAGCGTTTCCACAAGCGCAGCGTCACGTCGGCGTCCTCGGCGGCGTAGCGGGTCGCCGATTTCAGGTCGATCTCGTGGAAGCCGCGCTGGTTCTTGCCGGTGCCGACCACCTCCTTGAAGCCGAGGCAGGTGTGGGAGAGATGCTCGGTCGCCAGCTCGTCCATTTTGTGGCCGTGCCTGCCCGCGTCGAGGTCGAAGGAAAGCACGATCGTGTCGTCGAACGGCGCGATGTCGAGTCCCAGCCGCCCCAGCACGATCATGTCGTATTTCAGGTTGTGCCCGATTTTGAGCACCGCCTCGTCCGCCAGCAGCGGGCCGAGCAGCGCGAGCGCCACGGCACGGTCGATCTGGACGGGCGTCTCGCTCAACAGGTCGGAGCCGCCATGGCCGAGCGGCACGTAGCAGGCGCGGTTGGGCGCGAGCGCGAGCGACACGCCGACCAGCTCGGCGCGGGTGGCGTCGACGCCCGTGGTCTCGGTATCGACCGCGACCCAGCCCTGCGCGCGCGCTTGCGTGATCCAGCGTTCGAGCGCGGCGGCGTCCGTGACCGTCTCGTAACCGTCGAGGTCGCAGGGCGGGTCGGCGTCCGCGTCGTCCGGCGCGGGCGCGGCGGCCCTGTCGGCGGCCTCCGTCACCTCGCCGAGCTTGAGGAGCAGCGACTTGAACCCGTGATGCTCCAGGAACGCCTTCAGCGGCTCGGCGGGGATGCCCGCTTCCGGCAGCGCGAGCGCGTCGAGGGGATCGTGGAGCGCCGCGTTGTCCTTGAGCGTCACGAGCACCCGGCTCAGCCGCGCCTTGTCGGCATGTTCGACCAGGTTGTCGCGCAGCTTGCCGGCCTTCATTCCCGGCGCGGCGGCGAGGACGCCTTCGAGGTCGCCGTGCTCCGCGATCAGCTTGGCCGCGGTTTTGGGGCCGACGCCCGGCACTCCGGGCACGTTGTCGACCGCGTCGCCCATCAGCGCCAGCACGTCGCCCAGCCGCTCCGGCCCGACGCCGAACTTCTCGACCACGTATTCCGGCCCCAGCCGCCGGTTGTTCATGGTGTCGAGCATGTCGATCCCGCCCTGGCCTTCGGGCGGGGACCCAAACAGCTGCATCAGGTCCTTGTCGGACGAGACGATCGTCACGTCCCACCCCTCGCGCTGCGCCGCGCGCGCGTAGGAGGCGATGATGTCGTCCGCCTCCAGCCCCTCCTCCTCGATGCAGGGCAGCGAGAATGCGCGGGTGGCGTCGCGGATCATCGGGAATTGCGGGACCAGATCGGGCGGCGGCGGCGGGCGGTGCGCCTTGTAGCCGTCGTAGAGGTCGTTGCGGAACGTCTTGGAGGACGCGTCGAACACCACCGCCATGTGCGTCGGCCCGTCCGCCTTGTGCAGCGCGTCCGCCAACCGCCACAGCATGGTGGTGTAGCCGTACACCGCCCCGACGGGCTCGCCGTGCTTGTTGGTGAGCGGCGGAAGCCGGTGATAGGCCCGGAAGATATAGCCGGAGCCGTCGACGAGATAGAGATGGGGCATCGGGCGGGGGTGTAGCGGAAGCGCGCCGCGCTACCAATCCTTCCACGCAGGCTGGCGCTAGTTCGCCACTCCGCTCGGCGTGAACTCTCCGGGAGCATAGGCCGTCACCGCGCGCGCCACCGCCTGGATCAACTGCTGGCGCTCGGTAGTGGAGCGCGTGGTGTCGCCGATCATCACCGCGAGCGCATAGCGGCGGCCGTCCGGGGCGGTGAGGAGGCCGACGTCGTTGAAGCCGGCGTTGCGGCCGTTCAGGTCCTGGCCGGTGCCGGTCTTGTGCGCCAGCTGCCAGCCGACCGGGACCGCGGCGCGCAGGCGCGAGCGGCCGGTGACGGTGCGGGACATCGTCTCCAGCAGGAAGCGGGTGGAGGACTCGGACAGCAGCTCGCCGCGCGCCAGGCGCGACAGCGCGTCGGCGATGGCGAGCGGGGCCGCGCCGTCGGGCGGGTCGGCGATGTAGGCGTCGAGCGCGGCGCGGCGGCGTTCGGGCGACAACCTGGAGCGCGCGTCCTGGAAGCCGCTGGTCAGCGCGTATTCCTGCCGCCACTCGATCCCGGCCGTGCCCGCCTGCAGCAGCCGCTCGCCCGGGCCGAAGCGGATGTCGCCCAACCGCTTGGCCGCGATGACGCCCCGCACCGCCGACGGTCCGCCGACGAGCGTCAGCAGCCGGTCGTTGGCGGTGTTGTCGCTCTGCGTCAGCGCGCGGGTCAGCAGGCCGCCCACGGTGGTGGTGAAGCTGCCCTTCTGCCGGACGATGTAGGCGATCGGCTGGTGGAACAGCGTCAGGTCCTGCGGGCGGACGGTGATCTCG
>CAXTFF010000122.1:0-6332 GCA_964243325.1 uncultured Sphingomonas sp. | reverse complement strand
AACCCGAAGACCCGAACCCCGCCCGCTTCGACGCCGCGCTGATCGGAGGCGACCTGTCGCGCGGGGAGGCGGCGGTCTCGGCGGCGGGCGGGCGCGTGGTGGCGCGGCTGCGCTGGGGCGACGAACTCGGGCTGGAGGACGGCCACCGGCGGCCGGTGCTGGTGGTGGAGGCCGAAGGCGCGGACGAGGCGGCGCTGGCCGACGCGCTGCCGGCGATCGCCGCGGCGGCCGAGGCGTTCCGGTGCGCGGTGGTGGCCGCGTTCGACGCCATGTCGATCGACGTGGTCGCGGCGAACCTGTGGGGGCCCAGAGTGGAGCTGCTCTGCCGCCCGAGCCCCGCCGAGCGCGCGGCGGCGCTGTCGCGCGCCGCCGCCGAACCCGAGCCGCCCGTCGGGGTGCGCGAGGGCGACCAAGGAGACGGACCCGCGTTCGAGGCGGAGCCGCCGTCGGACGGCGACGGGAACGACGAGGCCGACGCGGCGGCGGTCCGGCGCGCGATCCGGGCGCGGCGGATGCGCGGGAGCTTCTTTGCGCCCGGGCTGTTTTCCGATCCCGCGTGGGACATGCTGCTCGACCTGTACGCCGCCGAGGCGGAGGACATGCCCGTGTCGGTGTCGAGCCTGTGCATCGCGTCGGCGGTCGCGCCCACCACCGCGCTGCGCTGGATCGCGCGGTTGACGGAGGACGGGCTGCTCGATCGCCGGCCCGACGCGACCGACCGCAGGCGGGCATTCATGGCGCTGACGGAGGTCGCGCGCGTGGGGATGCGGCGGTATCTGGTCGGTCTCAGGCGCGCGGGGCTGGCGATCGGGTAGTTGCATGGCCCCGCCCGGTTGGGCATGGCGGGGGCGCGGGCGCTTAGCTCAGTTGGTAGAGCGTTTCCTTTACACGGAAGATGTCGGCGGTTCGAGCCCGTCAGCGCCCACGATCAGTACGTCACCAGCTTGACCTTGTCGCCGGGGCGGAGCGGCTGGCCCGGGGCCAAGCCGTTCAGGACCTGGAAGCGGTCGAGCCGCGTATCGGGATAGGCCATGCGGCGGCTGAGGGTTTCGGGCGTGTCGCCGTCGCGGACCGTGGCCACGCGGACGACGCGGGGTTTGATCGCGGCGGATTCCGCGCGCGACAGGCGGCGGAGCGAGCCGAAGGCGGGTTCGAGCGCGGACGCCTGCCCCAGCGCGGCGAAGTGGACGGCCTGGCCGGACGACAGCTGGTAGGCGAAGACGACCACGTCGACCTGCGTCTGGCCGCTCGCCGCGCGGAACCGGGTATAGGCGGCGGGGATGCCGTTCACCGTCGTGCGTTCGGCGGCGGGCGCGTTCGTCGCGCCGAGCGTGCGGACGACGCCCGCGACATACGCGTCCAGATCGCCGGCGAAGGCGGCGGCGGAGAACTCTCCCTGCACGCCCCGACCCGCGATCTTCACCGCGCGGGTGGTGTTGGCCAAGGTGAAGCCCTGCGGAACCTCGAACGCCAGGCCGAGCGCGGGGTGGAGGAAGCGCCGACCCTCGACGACACCTCCCGCGGGGTTCTCGCCGTACATCATGCCGTCGATCGCGGCGAGGAAGGCGTCGCGGTTGCGGGGAGCGACGGCGGTGGAGCCCGGGGCGACGCGCGCGGCCTGCGCCCGGGCGTTGCGGACGCGCGCGGCGGGGTCGGGATGGGTGCTGGTCCAGCGGGGCGTCGCCGATTGCGCTTGGCCGCTGAGCTCGCCCTGGAGGGTCGTCTGGTCGGCAAGCGATTCGAGCATGGTCGACAGCGCGAGCGGGTCGTAGCCCGCGCTCGCGAGATAGCGGACGCCCAGATTGTCCGACTCGGTCTCCTGCCCGCGCGAGAAGCCCAAGGTGGCAAGCTGCGCGCCCGCGCCGATACCGCGCCCGAGCAGCCCGCCCACCGCCGAGTTGCCCGTCACCGCGCCGACGATCGCCTGGCCGAGCGCGCCCAGCACCGAATTGCGCTGCGCGGCGCTCTGGCGGCGCTGGCTGTGGCGCGCCGCGACGTGGCCGACCTCGTGGCCCAGCACGGCGGCGAGCTCGGCCTCGTCGTTCATCAGCGCGACGAGGTTGCGGGTGACGTAGACGTAACCGCCCGGGATGGCGAAGGCGTTGTCGACCGGGCTGTCGAGCAGCGTGACGTTGAACGCCTCCGGGCTGGCGCCGAGGCCGGAACGGGTGGCGACGCGGCGGCCGACAGCCTCGACATACGCCGCCTGGCGGCCGGTCAACGCGCCGCCGTATTCGGCGGTGATCGACGCATCGCTGGCCGCGCCCTGCCGGCGCTCCTGCGCGGTGATCGGCGCGGCGCGGCCCGACTGGAGCGCGTCCGACTGGGCGAGGGCGGGCGCGGCGACGAGGAGGGCGAGCGGAAGCATCTGGCGCATCCGGACGAAACCGCCGGGTGCGTAACGAGGTTCCCGTTCAGCCGAGGGCGCGGACGAGCCTGACGGCGCGCGCGATCCAGGGCGGGTCGGCCGCGACCTGCCGGCGCGCGCCGTCGCCGGGCGGGAGAACGAGCAGGCGCATCGAGCCATCCGGCCCGTCCTCGCGGGCGACGAGGCGGCCGAACAGGAAGCGGCCGGCGGGTCGGGGGACGAGCACGTCGCGGTTCAGCGCGGCGGCGAAGCGGTCGGGGGGCAGCGTCTCGCACCAGATCTCGTCGCCCGCGCGGTGATCGCCGACGCCCGCGGTGGCGACCACCGCGACGAAGCCGGGCATGGGCGCGGGTGGCGCGACCAGCCGGGCGCGGCGCGGGGCGCGTACGCCGCCGCCGTCCAGCAGCGCGGCGACGGGAAGTTCGGCGCGGTCGGCCAAGCGAACCAGATCGGCGGAATCGACCGCCAAGGCGGACGCGATGCGGCGTAGCCAGGGGAGCGACACGGTGCGTGTGCCGCATTCCAGGCGACCGATCGTCTGGGGCGTGGTGGGCGGATCACAGGCGGCGGCGACCTGTTCCAGCGTCATGCCCTTGGCGCGGCGGACTTCGCGGATGGCGGTGATCATGGCGGGCGTCTTTCGAGCCAGGCTGGTTTCCTGGCTGTCCTACAGGATCGCGCTCGTGGCAATCCCGCCCGCGACTCGGATGGAGGATGGCGTATGCGGCGGGAACTGGCGGAGCGGGTGGTCGAGGGGCGGCGCGTCACGGTCAATCCGGGCGAGTCGCCGCTCGGGTGGCTGGCGTCGCGCGGGTTGGCGAGCCCGCGCCAGCTGGCGGCGGGCGAGCGCCTGCGCGCGGATTACGAACGGGCGGCGCTGGCGCCGAACGTGACGATGCGCTGGGAGGCGCGGGTGGACGGCGGAGGCGGTGGGGCCGACCCTACGACCGCGCACCTGGCCGCCAAACGTCGGTTCGACGCGGCGATGGCGGCGGCGGGGCCGGGGCTGAGGGACGTCGCTTGGCGCGTGGTCTGCGCGGGGGAGGGATTGCCAGCCGCCGAACGGGCGTTGGGCTGGCCTGCGCGCGCGGGGCGGCTGGTGCTGCTGCTCGCGCTCGACCGGGTGGCGGAACATTACGGGGTGGGGTGAGGTGATGCTGGTCCGGAAACGCCGTCGGCGGGATGCGGTTCGGGGCGGCCCGGGAGATCGGCGCAAGACGTACGGCATACCGGCCCGGGCCGTTCATCCGTGCGATCGATCTCCCGAGCGGCCCTTTTGGATGTGCGGCTTCGGGCCGGGACGGGGAGGCGGCTGTCGGGCCGGTGTCAGATCCGTTCGGCCGGGACGATACTCGTCCGGGAGACCTTGGCGACATGGTTCGCCGTCCACAGCCCCAGCGCCGCGACCCAAAACGCGACGAGCGAGTGCCACACGCTCGCCTCTTGCGACCAGGTGCTGTTCCATGCGCGATGATTGAAGGCGAGCCCGCCGATCGCGTTGACCAGCCCGTGAAGCCAGATGCACGGCACCAGGCTACCGCGCCCCAGCCGCCAGACCACGGTGAAGATGTAGGAAAGCGCGACCAGGCCGATAATGTAGGTCGGGAGATAGAAGGCGAGCGACGTTCCATCCCGCCAGTCCATGAACGTCGCCATGACGGGCAGATGCCACAGCGCCCAGATCACGCCGATCAGGACCGACGCCCGCAGCTCGCCCATGCGATCGAGCAACTTGGGAAGCAGGTAGCCCCGCCAGCCACCTTCCTCGCCAAGCGGCCCCGCGCCCATGATCGCGGTCGCCGCGCCGTTGAAGATCGAGATCGGGAACAGCGTCAGGTGAAAGAAGATCGCGGGCAGGCCGCCGTGCTCGACTCGAGGCGTGTAGCCCAGCAGCCACGTCAGGGCGGCGAACGCGATCGGCAGCGGCAGGAGTGCCGCCACGTAGGTCCGCCAGCCGCGGCGGAAACGGATGAAGCCGCCCAGCCAACCGAGGAACGTCCGGCGACCTTCCCGCGCGGCGAGCAGCCCCGCGATGATGCCGGGCGCGAACGAACCGGCATAGACGGCGACCATCATGCGCGCGTCGCCGAACGCATCCGGCCGACCGGCCATCAGCCAGCCGATCGCCCAGATCGACCAGCTCAAAGCATAGGTGAGGGCGACGAAGATAAGGACGGAGCCCCAGGCCAAAAGCGGCGCGCGTGTGGAGCTTGGATCACCGACTATCAATCTAACGGGAGCGGCCACGTCGTATTCCTTGTAATGCAAGGTTTTCAGGTAAAATGGTCAGGTTCGATGCCGCGCCGAGCGCAGGGCTCGCGTGAGGATGACGTAGAGCAGCACCGTCAGCAGCAGGGCGACAGGTATGGTCCAAAGGCCCAGCAGCTCGCTCGCCCCGCTCGCGTTTGCCACGATGCCGAAGCTCATCGTCCCGTCCGGCTCGCGGAAGAGCCCGACGTGATCGCCCCAGACCGGTTTGAGAACCGCCATCAGCGCGAAGATCGCGAGCATGGTGTATCCCAGCGCGAACCCGGCCGCGACCGCGGCGCGCGTCGAGCCGAGTTTCAGGCTATGATAGAGACCGCGCGCGATCGGCGCGGGCGCATAGCTTCGCGTTCCTTGCTCCAGGAGCTGTTCGGCGATGATCGGCCGTAGATAGTCGGCAGGTCGACCGAGGCGGCGCATGGCGCTCGCCAGCCGATCGGCCTCGCCACCGCGATCTCCGGCGAAGCTGTCCATCAGGTGCGTTTGGAGGTCTGCGCGCAACTCGGCGCGGTCTGCCTCGCCCACGCCCGCGAGCAGCCGGTCGACTTCGGCGAAATAGCCGCGCCAGGCGCGCGCGGCGGCGGGATCGTCGAAGGTCGGGATCATGCGTTCTCTCCGACGAGCATGTGTTGCACGGACGCGCCCAGGTCGGACCACGAGCGCGTCATGGCGTCGAGCATCGACGCGCCGTGCGGGGTCAGGCGGTAATATTTCCGGGGCGCCCCGCCCTCGCCTTCGGCCAGTCGGGACGCGACGAGCTTGTCCTTGGAAAGGCGCAGGAGCAGCGGATAGATCGTGCCTTCCGGCACATCGAGCGACGCCCGCTTGGCGACGCCGGTGATCAGCTCGAAACCGTATTGCTCCCGTTCCCGCAGCGAGAGCAGGATGACGAACTCCAGCACCCCTTTGCGGAGCTGGACCTGCCATCGTTCGATCGCGTCCTCCAGGCCGCTCATCACACATCTCCGATGGCGTCCTTGTGCAACAAGGTACCTTGTATTGCAAGGTAATTAACGGCCGCCCATCCAGCGGCGCATCGGCGTGTGCGGCCGACCGCCCAGGTAGCGCCCCCGCTACTCCGCCCGGTCGAAGGTGATGCGGATGCGGACCCAGGCGCCGATCTGGGAACGGCCGCCGATGCGGGGCGGGCGGACGCGGAACTGCCAGGCGGCCTGGCGCATCGCGCGCGCCAGGCCCGAACCGACGGGAGATTCGGACAGGGCTCGGCAGTTCTCGACCTCGAACCGTTCGATCGTGCGGCAGGCGATGGTGGCCCAGCTGCCGGGCGGCGCGCCGGTCGCGGGCAGGTATCCGGTCAGCTGCGCGTTCGTGGGCCGGACCTGCCACTCGGCGTCGAACAGCCGCTCGCCGCCGGGGCCCTCGCCCGGGCCGTAGGCGGACGCGGCGTCCGCGCCGGACGCCGATGCGCCCGTCCCCTCGCTCGCGCGGCCCGCGCCGCCCGCGGGCAGACGGCCGATGTCGCTGCGGGCGAACTGGTCGCCGCGCAGGATCAGGATGTCGGGGAAGGGGGGCGTGGGCGCGTCGGGCGGGGTGGGGACGGGCGGCGGCGCCGGGCGCGCGGCGGCGGGCGGGGATCCGGCGGCGGCGCGTTCGGTCCCGGCGGCGGGCTTCTCCACCGCGCCCGCGGTCGGGGTCGGGGGCGGAACGTCGCAGGTGTTCAGGTCGGCCCCGGGCGGGC
>CAXTFF010000121.1:0-6353 GCA_964243325.1 uncultured Sphingomonas sp. | reverse complement strand
ATTGAGCGCGCGGGAAGTGCGGGCGGCGCTCGGCTAGGACACGGCCGCGACGAGCTTGGCGAAGGCGTTGGCGCGGTGGCTGATCGCGTGCTTCTCGGCCGGATCGAGCTCGGCGAAGGTCAGGTCGCGGCCGATCGGCACGAAGACGGGATCATAGCCGAAGCCCACCGCGCCGCGCGGCGGCCAGGTCAGCGCGCCGTCCGCCCGGCCTTCGAACCATTGCACATGCCCGTCCGGCCAGGCGAGCGCCAGGACGCAGACGAAATGCGCGTCGCGGCTGGCGTCCGGACCCTTGGCGGCCAGCGCGTCCTCCACCTTGCGCATCGCCAGGCTCCAGTCGCGGCCCGTGGGCGTTTCCGCCCAGTTCGCGGTGAACACGCCGGGGTCGCCGCCGAGCGCGTCGACGCACAGGCCGCTGTCGTCGGCGAGCGCGGGGAGGCCGGACAGATCGGCGGCCGCCCGCGCCTTGAGCTCGGCATTCGCCATGAACGTCGTGCCCGTCTCCTCGGGTTCGGGCAGGTCGAGTTCGGCGGCCGAGACGGGCTCCACGCCCAACGGTCCGAGCAGCGCGCTGATCTCGCGCACCTTGCCGGGATTGTGGCTGGCGATGACGAGCTTGCCGGGGCGGAGCTTGCGGATCGCCTGCGGACCGGGGGCGTCCAGGCTCATGCCAGCGCGCGGGCCTGGGCGGCGAAGATGTCGGTGCAGCCGATGCGCGCGAGGCGGAGCAGACGGAGGAGCGCCTCCTCGTCGTAGGTCGCGCCCTCCGCCGTCGCCTGCGCCTCGGCGATGTGGCCGTTCTCGAGCAGGACGAAGTTCGCGTCGGCGTCGGCGGCGGAGTCCTCGGGATAGTCGAGATCGAGGACGGGCGTGCCCTGGAATATGCCGCAGGAGACGGCGGCGACCTTTTGGCGGACCGGGTCGGCGGTGAGCTTGCCGCTCTTGAGCAGGCCGTCCACCGCGAGTCGGAGCGCGACCCACGCGCCGGAGATCGACGCGGTGCGGGTGCCGCCGTCAGCCTGAAGAACGTCGCAATCGAGCGTGATCTGGCGCTCGCCGAGCAGCTTCATGTCGGTGACGGCGCGCAAGGAGCGGCCGATAAGGCGCTGAATCTCCTGGGTGCGACCCGACTGCTTGCCCTTGGCGGCTTCGCGGTTGGAGCGGGTGTGGGTGGCGCGGGGGAGCATGCCGTATTCGGCCGTGACCCAGCCCTCGCCCTTGCCGCGCAGGAACGGGGGCACACGCTCCTCCACGGACGCGGTGACGAGCACGCGGGTGTCGCCGAAGCCGATCAGGACGGAGCCCTCCGCGTGGCGGGTATAGCCCGCCTCGATGGTGATCGGGCGCATCTGGTCTGGGGCGCGGCCGCTGGGGCGCATATCGGAAACTCCTGAGGTTCGCGGCGGGCCGTAGCGGGGCGGCCGTGGAGCGTCCACCCGCCCGGCGCGAGGAGGGGAGACGTGGCGCTCCGGGCGTCCTACATCGCGGGCATGACCGCGCCTTCCGTCCCCGAACTGAGCGAGCGCGCGCGGGACGTCTTCCGGGCGGTGGTGGACGGGTATGTGGCGACGGGCGCCCCGGTCGGATCCAAGACGATCGCGTCGGCGGCCGGGCTGAACCTGTCGCCCGCCTCCATCCGGAACGTCATGCAGGAGTTGGAGGAGCGCGGGCTGCTGAGTTCGCCGCATGTCAGCGCGGGGCGGATGCCGACCGACCGGGGCCTCCGGCTGTTCGTCGACGGCATGATGCAGGCGCTGGAGCCGTCGGCCGAGGAGCGGGCGGCGATCGAGGTCGGGATCGGCGCGTCGGGCGCCGTCGGACGCGGCCCGGTCGAGCAGGCGCTGGCGGCGACCACGGCCGCCTTGTCGGGATTGTCGGCGTGCGCGGGGCTGGTGATGGTGGCCAAGCGCGAGGCGCGGCTCAGGTCGATCGGGTTCGTGCCGCTCGGCGACGCGCAGGCCATGGCGGTCCTGGTGAGCGAGGACGGCGCCGTCGAGAACCGGGTGATCGCGCTGTCCGGCGGCATGACGTCGTCGGCGTTGGTCGAGGCGGGAAATTACATGTCGGCCACCCTGTCCGGGCTGACGCTGGCGGAGGCGCGGGCGCGGGTCGAGCGCGAGCTGGCGGAGGGCCGCGCGGCGATCCAGGGCGCGGCGCGCGACCTGGTCGAGCGCGGGCTGGCCGTGTGGAGC
The DNA here is from genome assembly GCA_964243325.1 of uncultured Sphingomonas sp. GTDB lineage: Bacteria > Pseudomonadota > Alphaproteobacteria > Sphingomonadales > Sphingomonadaceae > Sphingomonas. Next base: position 4,161 of record CAXTFF010000121.1, on the reverse strand, counting down.
GAGGACGGCGACCGACGGCCGGTGCTGATCGTGCGCGGCCAGTCGCGGCTGATCGACGAGGGCGCGGCCGCCGACCTGGACCGGGTGCGCGAGCTGCTGGACGATCTGGAGGGCAAGCAGGAGGTGGCGGGGCTGCTGGAGGCGGCGCGCGCGGGCGACGCCACGCGCATCTTCATCGGGGCGGAGAACAAGCTGTTCGCGCTGTCCGGATCGTCGGTGATCGCCAGGCCGTTCCGCGGGCTGGACGGGCGCGTGGTGGGGGTGGTCGGCGTGATCGGGCCGACTCGGTTGAACTATGCGCGGGTCGTGCCGATGGTGGATTTCACCGCGGCGACGCTTGCGCGCTTGATGGGCCATTGAAGCCGACCTAATTGGGCGGTCATGGACGACATCAGCACCACCGACGCCGAGGCCTTGCGCGAAGAGACGGCGCAGGCCTCCCCCGAACTGGCCGAGCACGACCGCGCGGCCCAGCTGGAGGGCGAGCTGGCCGAGGCCCGCCAGCAGGTGCTGTACGCGCAGGCCGAGGTGCAGAACGTCCGCCGCCGCGCCGAAAAGGAAGCGGTCGACGCCCGCACCTACGCCGCGACCGCGTTCGCGCGGGACATATTGTCGGTCGCCGACAATCTTTCGCGCGCGCTCCAGTCGATTCCCAAGGAGCTGCGCGACGACGACAGGTTCAAGGGCCTGGTCGTCGGCCTCGACGCGACCGGCCGCGAGATCGAGAGCGTGTTCGGGCGGCACGGCATCACGAAGATCACGGCGATGGGCGAGCCGCTCGACCCGAACCGCCACCAGGCGATGCTGGAGGTGCCGAGCGACGCCGCGCCGGGCACGATCGTGCAGGAGATGCAGACGGGTTACATGATCCGCGACCGGCTGCTGCGGCCGGCGATGGTGGGCGTGGCGAAGGCGGCGGAATGAGCCCGCGCGCCCGAACGGTTCGCCGACGTCGGTAGCGCGTCAGGCCTCGATCGGATGGGGTCGGCCGTTCTCGTCCACCGCCACGTAGGTGAAGACGCCTTCGGTGACCTTGTGCGCGTCGGCCGATCCGCGTTCGCGCGCCCAGCACTCGATCCCGACCTTGACCGAGGTCGTTCCCTGTTCCTCCATCCGGCAGAACACGCTGACGTCTTCGCCCACCAGCACCGGACGCAGGAACTCCACCGCGTCGATCCGGACGGTTACGACGCGCTTGCCGCTGAGCCCGACCGCGAAGGTGCCGCCCGCGAGATCCATCTGCGACAGCGTCCAGCCGCCGAATATGTCTCCGGAAGCATTGGCGTCGCGCGGCATGGCGACGGTGCGCAGATGCGCGCCGCCGGGGACGTCGGGTAGCTGATCGGGCATTCGGGCGCTCCGTGGATTGATCGACTCGCGTTCCGCCAACGACGCAAGCCCCGCTTGGCTCCCGATCACCGGGGATGCGAGCGCCGGGGTGACGAACCGGCGCGCCGGGCGTTAAGGTCCCGCTCATGAACGAGAACACCGCCGCCGACCGCCCGTCCTTCGTCACCCATCTGGAATGCTCGATGACCGGCGAGCGATACGAGGCCGATCGGCTGCACGGGCTTTCGCGAGTCGGACGGCCGCTGCTGGTCAGGTACGATCTGGACGCGGTGGGCGCGGCGCTGAGCCGGGACGCGCTGGCGGCGCGCGACACGGACCTGTGGCGGTGGCGCGAGTTGCTGCCGGTGCGCCGCACGGACTCGATCGTGTCGCTGGGCGAGATCGAGACGCCGCTGGTGCCGATCCCGCGATCGGGCGGGTCGAACGTGCTGGTCAAGGACGAGGGACGGTTGCCGACCGGATCGTTCAAGGCGCGCGGGCTGGTGATGGCGGTGGCGATGGCGCGCGAGCTGGGCGTCACGCGCATCGCGATGCCGACCAACGGCAACGCCGGCGCGGCGCTGGCGGCCTACGCGACGCGCTACCGGATCGAGTGCATCGTGTTCTGCCCGGAGGAGACGCCCGAGATCAACGTCCGCGAGATCGCGGCGCAGGGCGCGCGGGTCTGGCGGGTCAACGGGCAGATCGACGATTGCGGGGCGATCGTGGGGCGCGGCGCGGCGGAGGGGCGCTGGTTCGATTTCTCGACGCTCAAGGAGCCGTACCGGATCGAAGGCAAGAAGACGATGGGGCTGGAGCTCGCGGCGCAGTTCGGCTGGGAGCTGCCCGACGCGATCTTCTATCCGACGGGCGGGGGCACGGGCCTGATCGGGATGTGGAAGGCGTTCGACGAGCTGGAGCGGCTCGGCTGGATCGGCCCGGCGCGCCCGCGCATGTACGCGGTGCAGGCGTCGGGCTGCGCGCCGATCGTGCGCGCCTTCGAGGCGGGTGCCGACCATGCCGAGCGGTGGGAGGACGCGGCGACGGTCGCGGCGGGCATCCGGGTGCCGCGCGCGGTGGGCGACTTCCTGATCCTGCGCGCGGTGCGCGAGAGCGGTGGGCGGGCGCTGGGCGTGGGCGACCCGGCGATCCTGCGCGCCGTGGACGAATGCGCCCGCAGGGACGGGCTGCTGATGTGCCCGGAGGGCGGCGCGACGCTCGCTGCTTATCAGCAAGCCGTGCGCGACGGGCTGGTCGACGAGGAGGAGCGGGTGGTGCTGTTCACCTGCGCGACGGGGCTGAAATACCCGCTGCCTGAAGCGCCGCAATGGCTGGACCGGCATGGCGAGATCGACTTCGCGCAGTTCTGACCGTTGATTCGCCGCATCCGCCTGTTGGTCGCGATCGCGATCGCTGGTGCCGCACCGCTGCTGGTCTCGTCCGGCAGCGTTGATCGTCTGCCGCTCAAACGAGGGATCTTCGTCAGGGAGGAAGTAGCATGTCGAGGCGCTTCCCGCGCGGCGACTTATTCCTATCGGGGTGGAGAAAACGCCATCAGTTTCGCTCAAGCCTCCTGTACGATCCTGCAAATGAGGCAATCGGGCCGACGTTATACCATCCGGCGCCATTGTGTCGGCCCGACATACGACAAGAAATATCGGATCAGCTTGATTGTGCGGGACAGGTCCCACTTCGCCCTGGACGATGTTCCGTATCGATGGTGCGGCACTAAGGTGATCTTCTGACCGGTTCTCCGCTCACCAGTCAGGGAACGGACAGGCTCAATCCTTCGGAAAGAAGCGTTCGACGACGCTGCTCGCCAGGCGCGCCGGGCGGAGCGTTCGCGCGTCGAGGCAGCACCAGCTCGATTTGACCTCGGCCAGCACGTCCTCGCCGCGGCGGATGACCGTTTCGTAGAACGCGCGGGCTCCTTGCACCTTTTCGAGGAGGACGGTCGCGATCACGTCGTCGTCCAGGAAGGTCGGCTTGCGGTAGGTGATCTCGTGCTTGAGCGCGACCCAGAGGTGGCCCGCGACCGCGTCCGGCGGCGCCAGGCGTTGCCAATGGCTGATCACCGCTTCCTGCACCCATTTGAGATAACTGGCGTTGTTGACATGACCCATGAAGTCGATGTCCGCCGGATCGATGCCGATCCGGTAGCTGTGCGGGAGGCTGGCGTTCACGCCCGTAGTCCTACCACCCGGCGCAAGCGCTGGGAACGATGGAAAAACTTCGCCGCCCGCCCGATCGGGCCGACACGGTTCGGCGCGTTTCCGTTGCGCAACAGGAACAATCCGGCGGGGCGCGTCGTTCGGCCGTCCAGATCAACAGGAGGATCGCTATGACTGACTATAGGGGTAACGGAACGGGCACGGACAACGGTCCGCGCCGGGTCGACGTGTCGGGCGACCGCACGGATCACGTCGTCGAGCGCAAGCGCGGCGGGATCGGCCGGACGCTCCTGATCCTGGCGGCGATCGCGGCGATCATCGCGGCCGTGCTGTTCGCGACCGGATTCTTCCGCGCGGACATGAACGGCGGGGCGTTGCCGAGCGTGAACGTCGACGTGAAGGGCGGCGCGCTGCCCGACGTGGACGTCGATTCCAAGAAGGTCGACCTGACGACCGAGAAGGAGACCATCGAGGTTCCCAAGCTGAAGGTCACCGAGGGCTCGAGCGACAAGGACGGCGCCGACAAGAACTGACGTCGGCTGGCGGTCGACGGCCGGGCCGGTCGGGGGCGCGCGTCCCCGGCCGGCCCTTTCGTTCGTCAGTCGTCCGTGGACCCGGCGGTCGGGCGAGGATCGATCATGGGTTCGCCCGGCGTGAAGTT
>CAXTFF010000120.1:3858-6382 GCA_964243325.1 uncultured Sphingomonas sp. | reverse complement strand
CAGAAGCCGACCAGCCGGTCGGTCTCCCCCGCCATCGCCGACACCACCACCGCGATCTCGTGCCCCCGGTCGCGCTCGCGCTTCACGCGCGCGGCGACCGCGCGGATGCGCTGGGTGCCCGCCATCGACGTGCCGCCGAACTTCATCACGATGCGCGCCATTCGCCGGTGAACCCTTCCCCTTGGGTGCGGACCGCCGCCCTGATAGGGGACGCTTCATGACCGTTGCAAGCGAGGTCCTTGGCGAGCAGGGCACGATCCGGGCGGCCGAGGCCGAGCATTTCGGCCGGCTGGCCGCCGACTGGTGGAACCCGCGCGGCACGTCGGCGATGCTCCACCGCCTGAACCCGCCGCGCCTGCGCCACGTCCGCGCGCGGGTGGACGCGCATTGGGGCGGCGATCCGCGGTCCTTCACGCCGCTGGCGGGCAAGCGCGTCCTCGATGTCGGCTGCGGCGCGGGGCTGCTGTCCGAACCGCTCGCCCGGCTCGGGGCGCAGGTCACCGGCATCGACGCCGCCCCGGAGGTCATCGAGGCCGCCCGCGTCCACGCGCGAGCCGCCGGCCTCGCCATCGACTACCGCGCGGGCGGCATCGAGGCGCTGGCGGGCGAACGGTTCGACCTCGTCCTCAGCCTTGAGGTGATCGAGCATGTCGGCGACCGGCCCGCCTTCGTGCGCGGCCTCGCGGGCGCGCTGGCCCCGGGCGGGCTGCTGATCCTGTCCACCCCCAACCGCACCCCGCTGTCGCGCCTGGCCATGATCACCGTCGCCGAAGGCGCGGGCGTCATCCCGCGCGGCACGCACGATTGGGAACGGTTCCTGACGCCGGGCCAGCTCACGGCGCTGATCGAGGCGGAGGGGCTGCGGGTCCGCGACCTGACCGGCCTCGGTTTTTCGCTGGCGCACGGCTTCGAGCTTTCCGCCTCGACCGGACTCGACTATTTCCTGACGGCGGCGCGCGCCTAGGCGGGCCTGCTCCGCTCGGGTGCCGCGGCCTGGAACGCGGGCAGCGCGGTCGCCGCCGCGTCCGCCGCGACCAGCCGGGGATAGGGGGCCAGATCGACGTCGAACCGCCGCGCGTTATAGAGCTGCGGCACCAGGCAGATGTCCGCCACGCCCGGCGCGTCCCCGCCCAGGAACGGGCCCGGACCGGCCTCGGCCATCGCCTCCAGAGCGCTCAGGCCCTCCGCCACCCAATGCCGGTACCAAGCCGCCTTGGCGTCGGCACCCGCCCCGAACTGCGACTCCAGCCGCTTGAGCACCCTGAGGTTGTCGATCGGGTGGATGTCGGCGACGATCACCAGCGCCATCGCGGTCGCCCGCGCCCGCGCGACCGGGTCCGCGGGCCAGAAGCGCGGCTCCGGGTACGCGTCGTCGAGCCAGCCCAGGATCGCCAGGCTCTGCGTCAGCGCGGTTCCGTCCTCCAGCACCAGCGTCGGCACGAAGCCTTGGGCGTTGACGTCCAGATTATCCGGCGATCGTTGCGCTCCCGCAACCAGATCGACCGGGACCGCCGCATAGGTCAGTTTCTTCAGCTTCAGCGCGATCCGGACCCGATAGGCGGCCGACGACCGCCAATAGTCGCGCAGCGTCGGCACCGGACCTCAGCGTCCCTCGGCGGGGTGGAGCGAGGTCCCCGCCCGCCCGCCCCGGAACGACCCGGGCCAGGTCAGCGGGTTCCACGACGCCCCCCCGTCGAGCGAGAAGGTCACGAACTCGGCCCGCCCGCCGATATTCTCATACGGCACCGCGCCGCCCAGCCCCAGCTGCGCCAGCGGAAAGCGGCTGTCCGCCGACCGGTCGCGGTTGTCGCCCATCAGGAACACGTGGTCGGCCGGGATGACGATCGCCTTGTAATCGTCGCCGGCGCTGTTCGGCTCCAGATCCACCGTGTCGTAGCTGCGGCCGTTCGGCAGCGTCTCGCGCACGATCGGCAGGCGGCACACCGACTCGCCCGTCCGAGTCCGTTCGCGCGCTCCGGGATAGTCGTCACCACACGGCGTGTTCGCGTCCACCGGGATCAGCCGGTCGCGCGGCGCGCTGCGCCGGATCGGTCGGCCGTTGATGAACACGGCGCCGCCCCGCACCTCCAGCCGGTCGCCCGGCAGCCCGATCACGCGCTTGATGTAGTCGTTGCGCGTGCCCGGCGGCGTCACGATCACCACGTCGCCGCGCGTCGGCAACGATCCCAGCAGCCGCCCCTCCCGGAACGGCACCGGCACGCTCCAGCTGTCCACCGGCTGGCGCAGCACCAGCGATCGGAAGATCGCCGAGGGCGACGGGATGGTCGGCGACACGAACGACCAGCCGTACGCGAACTTGCTCACCACCAGCCGGTCGCCGACCTGCAGCCCCGGCAGCATCGACTCCGACGGGATGTAGAACGGCTTGGCGACGAAGCTGTGGAAGCCCAGCACGATCAGGATCAGCCAGGCGATGCCCTTGAGCTCGCCCCACCAGTCGGTCCCGCGCTTCGCCCTGGTCCCGGCCCTGCTCTCGATCGCCGTGTCGCTCATTCAACCGTTC
>CAXTFF010000120.1:0-3848 GCA_964243325.1 uncultured Sphingomonas sp. | reverse complement strand
GAGCCGCACCGCCTCGATCACCACGAACGCCTGGGCGAAAGGGTGATCATCGGTCAGCGTCAGATGCACCCGGGCGGAGTGGCCATCTGGAACAAGGGCGTCAAGCCTCGCGCGCGCGCCGCCCGTGAGCAGCAGCGTCGGCGCGCCGCTCGGGCCGTTCACCACCCCGATGTCGCGCATGAACACGCCCGCCTTGAACCCGGTCCCCACCGCCTTGGCGAACGCCTCCTTGGCCGCGAACCGCTTGGCCAGCGTCCCCGCCTTGGTGAACGGCCGCCGGTCCGCCCGCGCGCGCTCGGCGTCTGTGAACACGCGGCGCTCGAACCGCTCCCCGAACCGCTCGATCGACCGGGCGATCCGCTCGATGTTGCACAGGTCCGACCCCAGCCCGACGATCAACGGGCCCACCTCAACGAACGGCGTCCATCAGCTCGCGCATCCGCCCGACGCTCTCCGCCAATCCCACGAACAACGCCTCGCCCACTAGGAAATGCCCGATATTCAGTTCGCGCACCTGCGGGATGGCCGCGATCGGCTGGACGTTGTCGAACGTCAGCCCGTGCCCGGCATGCACCTCGATCCCGTTCTTCGCCGCCAACGCCGCCGCGTCGCTCAGCCGCCTGAGCTCGACGACCCGCGCCTCGCCCTCCAGCTCGGCATAGCGCCCGGTATGCAGCTCGATCACCGGCGCGCCGAGCCTGACCGCCGCCTCGATCTGCCGCGCCTCCGGCTCCACGAACAGCGACACGCGCACACCCGCCGCGCGCAGCTCGGCCGCCATCGGCGCCAGCACGTCGTGCATGCCCGTGGCGTCGAGCCCGCCCTCCGTGGTCCGCTCCTCGCGCTTTTCCGGCACGAAGCAGGCGGCGTGGGGCCGATGCCGAAGCGCGATCGCCAGCATCTCGCCCGTCGCCGCCATCTCCAGGTTGAGCGGCAGGCTGACCGCGTTCATCAGCAGGTCCAGATCGCGGTCGGTGATGTGCCGCCGGTCCTCGCGCAGATGCGCCGTGATGCCGTCGGCCCCCGACTCCGCCGCGATGAGGGCCGCGCGCAGCGGGTCGGGATGAACGCCGCCCCGCGCGTTCCTGACGGTCGCCACATGGTCGATGTTGACGCCCAGGCGCAGCCGATCGGTCATGGGCAGAGCGCCGCCGCCAGCAGGTCGTGGCTCAACCCCTTGCCCTGCCAGATCTCCCCGAAATCGAGCCGGTCCTCGCCCCTGTTGGTCAGCATCACCGCCGCCAGCCCCTGGTCGGGCGCGATGAGGTTCCTGACCTGGAACCGCCCGATCGCGCCGCGCCGCTCGACGATCCTGACCGGCCCCGCGCACCCGGCGAGTTGCGCGGAGAACGACCACTGGCCGAGCGCCTGGTACCCCAGCTTGGGATCGCCCCGCCACATCTCCGCGCGCTCGCGGTCGGGCAGCAGCGCGCCCGACAACAAGGCGGCGTCGAAGGCCAGCAGGTCCTCGGCGGTCCCCAGCAGCGACCCCGCGCTCCCGTACCGCGTCAGGGCCGCGCGCTCCGCCGGGGTCGGCCCGCCCGCCCAGTCGTTGTCGGGCAGCCCGTCCGGCTCGGCCGCGGCGAAGCGCACCCGGATGCCCGTCGGGGTCAGCACCCGCGCGGCCAGCAGCTCGCCCAGCGGCCGCCGCCGCACCCGCTCCAGGATGCCGCCGAGCAGCAGGTAGTCGCAGTTGTTGTACCGCCACTGCCCACCCGGCGCGGCGCGCCCGCCCAGGCACCATTCGATGCCCGTGGGCCCGCCGGTGTAGAAGCTCGGCTCCCCTCCCGCACCCACGGGCGAGTCGTCCGGGTTGCGCAGCCCGGAGCGGTGCTGGAGCAGCTCGCGCACCGTCGGCGGACGCGGACCGCCCCGAAGCTCCGCCATGTAGCGCGACGCGGGCGCGTCCAGCGCGATCCGCCCGTCGGCGACCTCGCGCATCACCATGGTCGCGACCACCTGCTTGGTCACCGACGCCCATGGGAACACCGCCTCGTAGGCGAAGGGGACGCCCGGCACCGACTCGCCCACGCTCCCGCCCGCGATCCGGCGCGGGCCGACCGCCACCGCGTAGTTGCCCGCGAAACCGCCCGCCGCGCCCGCCGTCGTCATCACCCGCTCGACCCGCGCCCGCGTCGCCGCGTCCGCCGCCGCGCGCTCGGCGGGGGTCGGCTCCTGCGCGGCCGCCGGCGCGGCGAGCAGCGCCAGGGGAAGGAACGCCCGTCTCATGCCGCCCGGCTTCCGGGCTTCACCGCGGGGATCGCGGCCAGCTCGGGCGGCAACGCATCGGCCGCGTAGCTCGGCACGTCCAGCCGGATCAGCGGATGGAACGGCACGCCCAAATCGGCCGCGCCGTTCGAGCGGTCGACCAGCGCCGCCGCCGCGAGCGTCTCGCCCCCGGCGCGCTCGATCGCCGCGATCGCCTCGCGCGAAGACAATCCGGTCGTCACCACGTCCTCCATCATCAGCACCTTTTGGCCCCGCTCCAACCGGAACCCGCGCCTGAGCCCGAAGGTCCCGTCGGGCCGCTCCAGGAACATCGCCTCCACGCCCAGCGCGCGCGCCATCTCGTGCCCCGCGATCACGCCGCCCATCGCGGGCGAGACCACCGCCGTCACGCCCGCGCGCACGTCCTCCGGCAACCGCGCCGCCAGCGCCTCGGCCAACCGCGCGGCCCGGCGCGGGTCCATCAGCACCCGCGCGCATTGCAGGTAGCGGGACGACCGCAGCCCCGACGACAGGATGAAGTGCCCCTCCAGCAGGGCGTCCGCGGCGTGGAACTCGGCGAGGATGTCGGCGTCGGTCATGGTCGGGGCGCGCTCCTGACACGCGCGGAACGCTCTACGGACGCCCGTACCGCCGCGCAACGTGATCGCATGTTAATTTAGCGGGGTGGGCCGCTTGCCGGGCGGGCCGCCCGGCGCATATAGGCCCCGAGTTGTTGAATGGAGCCGACGCCACGGGTGCATCAGGTGGCGCGGACACATCGCCGAAGGTCTGAATGAAGCCCATGCGCTCCGCGATCACCTCTATGGGCCTGGCCCTCGGCCTCGCCGTCGCCGGACTGGCCGCCGCCCAGACCGCGCCGGCACCGACCGCGCCCGTCGCCGCGCCGCTCCCGGCCCCGGTCGCCCCGCCCGCGCTCGAGGGCGGGCAGCAGTCCGCCAACTCCGCCGGCTCGACCAGCACCGCGCCGACCACGGCCGCCGCGACCCCGCCCGCCGCCCCCGACAGCCCGCTACTCGCCCAGAACGGCGCGCCCGTGTTCGACGGGAACCGCGCGATCGGCGTGCCCAAGGCCGCCGGCTACGACATCCAGCCGCAGGTCACCAAGAACGGCGACTTCGCGATGTGGATGCACAATTCTATCCTGTTCCCCGTCATCACCGCGATCTGCGTCCTGGTGCTCGGGCTGCTCGTCTACGTCGTGATCCGCTACCGACGCGCAGCCAACCCGATCCCGTCCAAGACGTCGCACAACACCACGATCGAGGTGCTGTGGACGCTCCTCCCCGTGGTCGCGCTCGTGCTGATCGCGGTGCCGTCGATCGGGCTCCTCCAGGCGCAGTTCAAGCCCGCGCCGTCCGGCGCCGTCACCCTCAAGGCGATCGGCAACCAGTGGTACTGGACCTACCAGTATCCCGATCACGGCGGGTTCGAGGTCACGGCCAACATGCTCAAGGAGGCCAAGGAGGTTAACCCCGGCGAGCGCGCGCGCACGGACGCCGACGGTCCCCGCCTGCTCGCCGTCGACAACCGCATCGTGCTGCCGGTCGGCGTGCCGATCCGCCTCATCACCACCTCGAACGACGGCATCCACAGCTGGGCGATGCCCGCTTTCTGGAGGA
>CAXTFF010000119.1:2065-6426 GCA_964243325.1 uncultured Sphingomonas sp. | reverse complement strand
GCTTGGACGCGATGATCTCGATCTTGCCGGGCCGCCCCTCCGAATGGAACAGCAGCGCCTCGCGCTCGGAAAATTGCAGGCTTGGTTCGTCTGACATGCGGGGCACCTCGATGGTCCGCGCCAATACGGAATGCGGGGGCGGTTGGGGAACCCCTATACCGACGTCCGCGCGTCGAACGCCGCGCGCGCCGCCTCGATCCGGTCGACGTTGCGCGCGGCCCACACCCACACGCCGCAGAACGCCTCGCTCAGGTCCGCGCCGAGCCGCGTCAGCCGGTATTCGACCTTGGGCGGCACGACCGGGTGGACGGTCCGGACCACCAGCCCGTCGCGCTCCATCAGCCTGACCGTCTGCGTCAGCATCTTCTGGCTGATCCCGTCGCAGAGCCTGGCGAGCCGGGTGAAACGCAGTTCGCCGTGCTCGGTCAGCACCTCGAGCACGATCATCGTCCATTTATCGGCGACGCGACCAATCACCTCGGTCACGAGCGCCTCGACGCGGGGGTCGAGATTTTCGGGATAATCGTGCGCGCGCGTCGCCATCACCGGTTCCCCCGCGGTAAGTACCGCACCATCCGGTGCCTTCTTTCCGATCGTAACCGCTCCGCCTATCTCCCGTCCAGTCACCAGGAGACCGATCATGGACATCACCGGCAACACCATCCTCATCACCGGCGGCGGTACCGGCATCGGCCGCGGGTTGGCGGAGGCGCTCCACGCCAAGGGCAACCGCGTGATCGTCGCCGGTCGCCGCGCCCAACCGCTGGACGAGGTCGCGCGCGCCAATCCGGGCATGGCGACCGCGTTGCTGGACGTGGCGGACGCTTCGGCGATCGCGCCGTTCGTCGCGCGGGTCGCCGCCGACCATCCCGAACTGAACGTCGTGATCCACAACGCCGGCGTCATGCGGGCGGAGGACATGGCGGCGGACGGATACGGCCTCGCCGACGCGGAGGCGACGATCGCGACCAACCTGCTCGGCCCCATCCGCCTCACCGCCGCGCTGCTGCCGCACCTGCGGAGCCGGCCGAAAGCGACGATCATGACCGTGTCGTCCGGCCTGGCGTTCGTGCCGCTGGCCTTCACGCCGACCTATTGCGCGACCAAGGCGGCGATCCACAGCTGGTCGCAGTCGCTGCGCGCGCAGCTGAAGGACACCGGCGTCGGGGTGATCGAGCTCGCCCCGCCCGCGGTCGCGACCGACCTGATGCCCGGCCACGAGGCCGATCCCCGCTCGATGCCGCTGGACGCCTATATCGACGAGGTGATGGCGTTGCTGGCGGGGAACCCCGACGCGCACGAGATCTTGGTGGAGCGGGTCAAGCCGCTGCGCTTCGCCGAACGCGACGGGAAGCACGACCAGATGTTCGCCGTGCTGAACGGAGGACACAGGCTGGCCGTCTGAGGTTCCGCTCCGCGCGCATCCGCTCTATCCGGCGGGGATGGCTTCGCAGGCGACCCCCGCCCCCACCCCGATGATCGCGCAATATCTGGCGTTGAAGGCGGAAGCCGGCGACGCGCTGCTGTTCTACCGGATGGGCGACTTCTTCGAGCTGTTCTTCGACGACGCCAAGGTCGCGGCCGCCTGCCTGGACATCGCGCTGACCGCGAGGGGCGAGCATGGGGGGTCTCCCATCCCGATGTGCGGCGTGCCCGTCCACGCCGCGACGGGCTATCTCGCGCGTCTGATCAAGGCGGGGCACCGCGTGGCCGTCGCCGAGCAGACGGAGACGCCCGCCGCCGCCAGGGCTCGCGGCGGGTCCAAGGCGCTGGTCGGGCGCGGGATCGTGCGGGTCGTCACCGCCGGCACGCTGACCGAGGAAGCGCTGCTCGACGCGCGCGCGGCCAATTGGTGCGTCGCGATCGGCGAGGCGGGCGGGCCGGGAAACAGGGAGGTCGCGCTGGCCGCCGCCGATATCTCGACCGGGCGGTTCGAGGTGATCCGGACCGACACCGGCTCGCTCCCCGCCGAGCTCGCGCGGCTGTCCGCCGTCGAGGTGGTGGCGTCGGAGGCGACCGCCTATCCGGAATGCGCGACGACGCTGCGGCCCAAGGTCGATTTCGACAGCGCGGCCGGCGAGGCGCGGCTCCGGCGGCTGCACGCGGTCGCGACGCTCGACGGCTTCGGCCGGTTCGGTCGCGCGGAACTGGCCGCGGCGGGCGGGCTCGTCGCCTATCTGGAGCATACGGGCAAGGGCGCCCTTCCCTTCCTGCGCCCGCCCGTCCTCCACGCGTCGGACGCGGCGATGGCGATCGACGCGGCGACGCGCGAGAGCCTGGAGCTGTGCTGCACGGCGGCGGGCGAGCGCAAGGGCTCGCTGCTGGGCGAAGTCGACCGCACGGTGACGGGCGGCGGCGCGCGGCTGTTGGGCGCGGACATCGGCGCGCCGCTGCACGACCGCGCCGCGATCGACCGGCGGCTCGACTTGGTCGCGTTTCTCCACGACGACGCTGCGCTTCGCGAGCGGCTGCGCGCCACCTTGCGCGCGCTGCCCGATCTCGGGCGCGCGCTGGGGCGGTTGGCGGCGGGGCGCGGCTCCCCGCGCGACCTGGCGCAACTGCGCGACGGGCTCGACGGCGCGTGGACGTTCGGCGAGCGGCTGGCCGGGCTCGACCGGCCGCCCGCGCTCCTCGCCGATCTGGCGCCGCGGCTGCACGGGCACGGAGCGCTGATCGACCTGCTCAAGCGCGCGCTCGTCGCGCAGCCGCCGATCGAGGCGGGTGACGGCGGCTATATCGCGCCGGGCTACGACGCCGCGCTCGACGAGCTGCGCGATGTCGGCTCGGGCGGCCGTCGCGCCATTGCTTCGCTGGAGGGCGAGCTGCGCGCGCGCACCGGCGTTGGCGCGCTCAAGATCCGCCATAACGGCGTGCTCGGCTACCATATCGAGGTCCCCGCGCGCGCGGCCGACCCGCTGATGCGCGCCGACTCGGGCTTCACGCACCGCCAGACGCTGGCGGGCGTCGTGCGCTTCAACACGCCCGAGCTGCACGAGGTCGCGATGCGCGTCACCCGGGCGGGCGGTCACGCGCTCGCCGCCGAGGCCGCGCATCTGGAGGAGCTGACCGCGACCGCCCTGAACACGCGCGAGGCGGTCGCCGACACCGCCGACGCGCTCGCCCGGTTGGATGTCGCGGCGGGCCTGGCCGAACGCGCGGCGGAGGGCGGGTGGGTGCGCCCGCGCCTGGTCGACCATCCGTGCTTCGAGGTGGAGGGCGGCCGTCACCCGGTGGTCGAGGCGGCGCTGACGAAGCGCGGCGAGCGGTTCGTGGCCAACGACTGCCGCCTGTCGGAGAACTCGCGACTGTGGCTCGTCACCGGCCCCAACATGGGCGGCAAGTCGACCTTCCTGCGCCAGAACGCGCTGATCGCGGTGCTCGCGCAGGCGGGGTCGTTCGTGCCCGCGACGAGCGCGACGCTGGGCCTGGTCGACCGGCTGTTCAGCCGGGTGGGCGCGTCGGACAACCTCGCGCGCGGCCGGTCGACCTTCATGGTCGAGATGGTGGAGACCGCCGCGATCCTGGCTCAGGCGACTCCGAACAGCTTCGTGATCCTCGACGAGGTCGGGCGCGGCACCTCGACCTATGACGGGCTCGCGATCGCCTGGGCGGTGGTCGAGGCGATCCATGAGGACAATCGCTGCCGCTGCCTGTTCGCCACCCATTATCACGAGCTGACCCGGCTGGCGGAGCGCTGCGACGCGCTGTCGCTCCACCATGTCCGCGCGCGCGAATGGAAGGGCGAACTGGTCCTCCTCCATGAGCTGGCCGAGGGTCCCGCCGACCGCAGTTACGGCCTGGCGGTCGCGCGGCTGGCGGGAATGCCGCCCGCAACCGTCGCGCGCGCCAAGTCGGTGCTGGCGAAACTGGAGGCCGGGCGGCAGAAGACCGGCGGGCTGGCGGCGGGGCTCGACGACCTGCCGCTGTTCGCGGCGATCGCGGCGGCCGAACCCGCGCCCGACCCGCTCCGCGCGGCGGTCGAGGCGCTCGACGTGGACGCGCTCACGCCGAGGGAGGCGCTGGACGCACTCTATCGGTTGAAGGCGACGGCGCGCGGGGAGTGACCCCCGCGCGCCGTTCGGCTCAACGCGACTTCTGGTACAGCTTGTTGGCGATCTCGAACATTTCCTCGGGCGCGTAATCCGGCGTGAAGGCGCACGGCACGCCCGCGAGCTGCTGGATCTTGCCACCTTCGGGCAAGCCGTCGACCACCTCCAGCGCGCCCGGGGGGTCGCCGGGCAGCGCGACCTCGTCGTTCGACCAGATGCCCGCGATCTCCTTATAGTCGTCCGGGCTCCAGGTGTAGAGCCGACGGTGCGCGCCCTCGTCCAGGTACTTCTGACATTCGGGGATCTTCGACA
>CAXTFF010000119.1:0-2055 GCA_964243325.1 uncultured Sphingomonas sp. | reverse complement strand
CTTCTGGAGCGCCAGCGCGTAGGCGTGCGCGTGGACCGATCCGCGCACCAGCAGGTACCCGCACACCTCGCGGCCCGTCGGGTCGGACAGCGTCTCGTACACGCGCAGCTTGTGGAGGCGCGCGCCGCATTCCAGGTGGAAATTATGGAGCAGGTCGGTGACGACGTTGCCCGTCGTGGTGACGAAGTCGTTGTTCCACGACCGGCCCATCGAGTCGGTCGGCGTCGCGCCGCCGCCGTTCGACAGGAAGCTCGCCGCGTCGCGGATCTCGGCCATCTGCTTGAACGGCGTGTCGGCGATGTTTCCGCCGTCGCCCGTATCGTCGCCGTCCGGGCCGTTGGCCAGCATGTTCACGCCCGCCGAGACCAACTCGACGTGTCCCAGCTCCTCCGCGGTGATCGACGCGACCAGGCTGTAGAAGGGCCGCAGCTTGGATTTGGAGCGGAAGTTGAACGACTGGAACATGTAGTTGCCCAGCGTGGACATCTCGCCGTACTTGCCCCCCAGCAGTTCGCGCAGCGCGGCGGCGGCGTTGGGATCCTGCTTCTCGGGCGGGGGCAGGTGCGCCTGCAGCTTGTCGACTCGCATGAACATGGGGGTATGCTCCGTATCGGAGAGGGTGGGACGTAGTTAACGACGCTCCAGACGCACTCGTTGCACCGGATCGTCGCACCGACGAGAAAAGAGGGTAAGCCGTTGGCGACCGTGGTCGAATCGCAATCCGAACCCGCCCGGAGCGGGCAAGCGGCCGACCGCTTCGCGGCGCTGCCCGACCGGTCGGCGATCGTCGACCCGGCCGCGCTCGCGCACGCCGTCGCCGCGCTGCCGGCGGGCGATGCGGCGTCGCTGCGGCGCGGGATCGCCCTGCTGCTGAAAGGAGCGCTCGACGCGGGCCGCGCCGAGATCGCCGCGCGGCTGTCGGCGCGGCCGTCGCGCGGGCTGCGGGCGGCCAACGCGCAAGCCTATCTCGTCGACCAGCTGGTGATCGTGCTCCACGACGCGGTCACGGCGCGGCTCCATCCTTCCCACAATCCGACCGCGGGCGAGCGGTTGGTGGTGCTGGCGGTCGGCGGCTACGGCCGGGGCGAGATGGCGCCGCATTCGGACGTCGACATCGCGTTCCTGACGCCGGGCAAGCGCACGCCGCATACCGAGCGGGTCATCGAGTCGATGCTATATGCACTGTGGGACCTGGGGCTGAAGATCGGCCATTCCAGCCGCTCGCTGGACGAGATGATCGCGCAGGCCAAGGCGGACGTGACGGTCCGCACCGCATTGTTGGAGTCCCGGCACGTGTGCGGCGACGGGGCGCTCTACCGGGAGGCGGCCGGGCGGTTCAAGGCGGAGGTGCAGGCCGACGGCGCGCGGCGCTTCGTCGCCGACAAGCTCGCCGAGCGCGACGTGCGGCACCACAAGATGGGCGACACGCGCTACGTCGTGGAGCCCAACGTCAAGGAGGGCAAGGGAGCCTTGCGCGATCTTCACGCGCTGTTCTGGATCGGCAAGTACGTGTTCGACGTGACCCGCGCGGCCGAGCTGGTCGAGGCCGGGCTGTTCACACCGGACGAATATCGCCGCTTCAACCGCGCCGACGACTTCTTCTGGGCGGTGCGGTGCCACCTGCATCTCATCACCGGTCGCGCGGAGGACCGGCTGACCTTCGACGTCCAGCGCGAGGTCGCGGCGCGGATGCGGTTCCACGACCGGCCCGGCCGATCGGCGGTCGAGCGGTTCATGCAGTATTACTTCCTCCAGGCGAAATCGGTCGGTACGCTGACGGGCGTGTTCCTCGCGCATCTCGACGAGCGGTTCGCGGGACGCGGTCGGCGCTGGTTCGAGTTGCCGACGATCCGCCGGAGGCCCGCAAAGCTCGGCGGGTTCGTTCTCGATCGTGGTCGCCTCGCGCTGCCGAGCGACGGCTTCTTCGCCGAGGACCCGGTGCGGCTGATCGAGATCTTCACGCTCGCCGACCGGCATTGGCTGGAGGTGCATCCGCTGTCGACCCGCGCCGCCGCGCGCGACGCCAAGCTGGTGGACGACAAGCGCGACGACGCC
>CAXTFF010000118.1:0-6462 GCA_964243325.1 uncultured Sphingomonas sp. | reverse complement strand
CCGCCGCGTCGTCGCCCCGGTAGGACCAGTTGAACACCAGCAGGTCGCCCCCGGGCCGGAGCACCCGCGCTATCTCCGCCAGCCGCGCCTCGACCACCCCGGCGCGGACCAGATAGGGAAAGCTGTCCACCGCCAGCACCAGATCGAACGAGGCGTCGGCGAAGGGCAGGGCGCCCCCGTCACTCACCTCGAAGCCCACGTTCGCCAGCCCCGCCGCCCGCTCGCGCGCCTGGCCCACCATGCCCGCCGATATGTCGACCCCGACCACCCGACCCGCATGGGCCGCCAGCACGATCGCCGCCCGCCCGATCCCGCACCCGAAATCGAGCACCGCGCGGTCCTCCACCGGTGCCCAGTCCCGCACCACCGCGACCAGCTCGGCGGTCGCCGCCGCTAGCAGCGCCGGGTCGCCCAGCGAGTAGAACGCCACCGCCGCCTCCGGCTCCTCGCCCGCCAGCCGGTCGAACAGGGCGGCGGTCGCGGCCAGCAGGTCCGGCCCCTCCGGATCGAGTCCCTGCCGGGCGATCCGCCCGAGCTTGGTGAGTCGGGGCGCATGTTCGGCGGCCAAGCGCGCGACCTCGTGCAAAGGCGACCCCGCCGGCTCCGCCGCGGCTCGCACACCCAGCGCCGCCGCGTCCACGGCCGAGCCCGAAAGCACCAGCCGCGCCACCGCGATTTGGGGCGAGATTGCGCCGGCCGCACAGGCCCGCAGCACCTCCTCCGTCACGCGGCGAGCCGCCGGTACAGGTCCAGATACGCCCCCGTCGTCCGCTCGACCGAAAACCGCTCCACCGCCGCCCGGCGGCACGCGGCCGGGTCGATCGAGCCGATCCGCCCGATCGCCGACGCCATGCCGCCCAAGTCATCGACCAGCAGCCCCGTCACTCCGTCCTCCACGATCTCGGGCAGCGCTCCGCTCCGGTACGCGATCACCGGCGTCCCGCAGGCGAGCGCCTCCATCGCCACCAGCGACGAGGTCTCGGGCGCGGTCGACGGGATCAGCAGGCATCTGGCCCCGGCGATCAGGCCGCGCTTCGCCTCGCCCGCGACCGCGCCGACCCAGCGACGCTCGCTATCCAGCCGCGGCGCGACCTCCTCGTCGAAGTAGCGGCGGTGGTCGGGGTACGGGAACACCGCCCCCGCCGCGCGGAGCGGCACCCCCGCCATCCGCGCCGCGTCGATCGCGTCGTGGAACCCCTTCTCCCGCGCGACCCGGCCTAGCACGAGCGCGTAATCGCCCCTGGTCGGGGAGGGGCGGTAGTGCTCCACATCGACCCCGTTCGCGATCGGCTCGAGCAGCGTGACGCCCGCTGGCGCACGGCTCGCCTGGTCGGTGGATACGGGCTGCAGCCGCGCATCCGACGCGAGGGCTCCGGGCGCATACCAGTCGAGCGGCATGTGGAGCGTGACGAGGCAGGGCGGCCCCGGCGGCGGTAGATAGCGATCGAAATCGAGGCCGTGCAGGTGGACGACGTCGGCCCGTCCGGCGACCGCCGCGATGGCGGCACGGACATGGCCGTGCGCGGCCTCCCGGACATCGTCGTCGATCTCGCCGGTCGGTGCGGGGACCGCGACCAGCTCGCCCGCGACGACCGAGCCAGCCTGCGCCACCACGATGGACCGATGCCCCGCCTGGGCGAGGGCGCGGTCGAGCTGCGCCAGCACCTGCTCGGCCCCGCCCGCCGGATCGGGGGTGACGGGCGCGAACGGATAGGCGACGCTCACGACGGTCAGACCCACGCGGCTGCCCGCTCGCGCCACCGGTGCGACGTCAACGCCCAGCCGAAGCCGTCATACAGGCAGCCCTCGCCGGGCGGCGGGCGGGTGAAGTCGTGGCGCGGCGCGGCGCGCCACCGCTCCACCCCGGGCCGCCAATCGCCGAACACTCCCGCCTGCGACGCATGCGCCGCCAGCGCCAAGCCGATCCGCGCGCGCTCGTCAGGCAGGAGCGGGCGGCTATGTTCGGGACAGTCCGGGTCCGGCTCGAACCGCGCCCACACCCGCTCGCCCCCATGGAGGTTGTACGACGCGAACTCGACCACCGGCACGCCCAGCCGGTCGGCGGCGACCCGCACCGCGAGCGCGGCCGCGTCATGGTCCGGGTGCCCGCCCTCGTAAGGATGCGTCGCGATCGCGCCCACGCCCGCGCAATCGGCCGTCAGCCGCTCGACGATCGGGGGCAGGCGATCGACCACCTCCTGGTCCGCCACACCGTACCCGATCCGCGTCGGCGTCGCCCCGAGCGCGACCAGCGCCGCGTCGAGCTCCTGCGCCCGCGCCGCCGCGTAAGCCCCGCGCGTGGCGAACCCCAGCCGCCGCGCATCCGCGAGGTCGCGCGGGCTGGAGTCGGTGAGATGGATCAGCCGGCACTCCGCCATCCGCCCGATCGCCGACCCCGCCCACAGCGTCTCGTCGTCGGCATGCGCCACCACCACCGCGACGGGTCTGGCGATCGGCGCTCCGCTCGCGATCAGGCGCGCCCAGGCGTCGGCATCCGTCACGCGCCCGCCAACAGCCCGATCGCCGACCGGTAGCCGCCGAGCGTTCCCACGTCGACGTAGGATGTGCCCGCGCGCACGCCGACGGCCTCGTTGCCCCGCGCCAGCCAGGCGTTGACCAGCGTCCCGATATACTCGTCGCCGCGCCCCGGTTCGCACCACAGCCGATGGAGCGAATGGAAGACATGTCCCGGCATCCGGAACGCCCCCCACACCCAGTTCGACCGAGCGCCGGACCGCTTGACCTCGATCTCCTCGACCCGGCCGCCTTCGCCCAGCAGCACCGCGTCGAACAGCTCGGGATTGCCGACCGGGAACAGCAGAAAGGCGAGCCGGTCGGCTGGCAGCCGCGCCAGGCCGTCCGACGGGAACCAGATCGTGTCGGGCAACCCGATCACCACGTCCTCGTCCGCCGCGATCAGCGGGCAGGCGCGGAAGATCGCGTCGCACAACCCCGCCGCGACCGGCTGGACGACGAAGGCGGTGTCGACCCGCCCGATCCCGCCGCCGTAATAGCGCACGATGTCCGACTTGGTGGGCGAGATCACGAAGCAGATCTTGGTCGCGCCGCCCTCCACCATGCGCTCGACCAGATATTCGGACACCGCCTTGGGCCGCTCCGATCCGTCCGCCTCGACGCGGCTGCCGACGGGGAGAAGCTCCTTGGAAAAGGCGAGCGGCTGGATGCGGGCGCCGTTGCCCGCCGCCGGGATGATGCCCCACATGCCTTACGCGGCCGCCGCCTGGGCCGTATCGACGGAGTCGATCAGCGCGACGAACTCGCGGGCTCGGTGCTCCGAGCCATGTTCGGCCAGCACCCGCGCGCGGGCGGCCTCGGCGATCCGCGCGAGCTCGGCGTCCGATAGGGCCAGCGCATCGAGCACCTCGTCTGTCGTGTCGGCGAGCAGGATCTCCTCGCCCGGCGTAAAGAAGCGATCCAGTCCGTCCCACCTGTCCGACACGATTGGCGCGCCGCACGCGGCCGCCTCGAACAAGCGGCCCGACGGGCACCAGCCCATCGCCGCCATGTCCGCCCGCGTGACGTTCACCGTCAGCCGCGACGAGCAGAAGAAGGCGGGATGATCCGGCGGCGCGACGTGGTTCATGAACCAGATGTTGGGCTGCCACGGAAAGTCGGCCGGATAGCTCGACCCGCCCAGGACGAAGCGATGCTCGGGAGCCCGCGCGGCCGGCTCGACGAACAAGCGGTCCAGCGTAGGCTGCCGGTCGGCGGCGTAGGTGCCCAGATAGGACAGGTCGCCCCGGTATGCCGGGAGCGGCGGCACCGGGCGATGCGCGGCCGGATCGACATGGCCGTAGAGAGGCGCGCACCGCCGCGCGCCCAGCCGGTCGCGCAGCGCGTCCAGCGCGGGACCGCCGGTATAGCTCAGCACCAGGTCGAACCGGCCGAGCCCGTCCTCCGGCAGATAATCGACCGCTTCGCCCGCCGCGAGCCGTCCCAGCGTCACGGGCGTGTCGAGATCGTAGAACACCGTCCGCCCGCGCCCGCGCTCGTGGATCAACGCTTCGGCCGCGGACGCGTCGGGGCAATAGGACGTGACGACCAGCGCATCGGCGTCGAGCAGCTCGCGGCTCCGCGCCAGCACGTCCGACCAGTCCCGGTACAGGAACAAGCGCCCGCCCGGCAATTCGTGGAGGTCTCGGTGCGGGGCGTACCAGGGCTGATCGCGCTCGACGAAGACGACTTCGTGCCCCTGCTCGCCCAAAGCCCGGATCAGCCCACGCCACAAGGTCGCATGGCCGTTTCCCCAGGACGAACTGACGGTCAGCCCCCACACGACGATCTTCATCCGCATCCCCCGATCACCCGGTGCCAACGGTATCGACGCCGGCGCGTTCCGTCCACGCCGCTCACGCGGCGACGGTCGCCGCTTCCGTCTCCGTGATCCAGCCGCCGCCCAGCACGCGCTCGCCCGCATAGAGCACCGCCGCCTGGCCGGGCGCCACGCCGTATTCGGGCTGTTCGAACAGCAGCCGGTCGCCCTCCAGCCGTGCGGGCACGGGCTTGGCCATCGACCGGACCTTGGCCGTCAGCGCGCCGTTCCACCCGCCGCCGATCCGGTTGAGATCGATCAGCCGCGCCGCGCCGACCGCCAGCGCCCGCCTCGGCCCGACAACCACGCGCTTCGTCGCGGGCTCGATCCTGACGACATAGAGCGGCTCGGGCGCGCCGCCGACCTCCAGCCCCCGCCGCTGGCCGACCGTGAAGCGGACCAAACCCGCATGGCGGCCAAGTACGCGCCCGCCCAGATCGACGATCTCGCCCGCCGTGTCCGCATCCGGGCGCAACTTGCGCACGAGACCCGCGTAATCGCCGTCTGGGACGAAGCAGATGTCCTGGCTGTCGGGCTTGGCCGCGACGCCCAGCTCCAGCGCGGCGGCGATCTCGCGCACCCGCGCCTTGGGCAGCCCGCCCAGCGGAAAACGAAGATAATCGAGCTGCACGGTCGTGGTCGCGAACAGGAAATAGCTCTGGTCGCGCGCCGGGTCGGCGCCCCGGTGGAGCTCGGGCCCCGCTTCGCCCGACACGCGTCGGACGTAATGGCCCGTCGCCAGGCAGTCCGCCCCCAGGTCGCGCGCAAGCCCGAGCAGGTCGGTGAATTTCGGTCCCATATTGCACTGGACGCACGGGATCGGCGTGCGGCCCGCCACATACTCGTCGGCGAAGCGGTCGACCACCTGCGCGCGGAAGCTCGTCTCGCGGTCGAACACGTAATGCGCGATCCCCAACCGGTCGCACACCGCGCGCGCGTCGCGGATGTCGCGGCCCGCGCAGCATGATCCCGCGCGGCCGACCGCCTCGCCGTGATCGTACAGCTGGAGCGTGACCCCGATCACCTCCGCCCCCGTACGCGCGGCGAGCGCGGCCACGACCGAGCTGTCGACGCCGCCCGACATGGCGACGACGACCCGCTTGGTCTTGGGGTCGCCCCCGAGCTGGAAATCCGCGTCGATCATGAAGGGGCGCGCAGATAGCCGCCTGCGGCCGCCGATGCAAAAGCGCCCGCCTTTCAAGGTTCACAAAGCCTTGCCGGGCGTTTTACGCGGCCTTCACGCCGGGCGCGCTAGGGCTAGGGCCGACACGAACGCGGGCGGGACATGACGATTGGACTTCAGCTTCACGCGCTTCGACCGCGCGTCCGAACTGCACATGCTTCCTGCGGACCTGGCGGTGCTGATGGTCGGCGTGGCCGCGCGGCAGGCGGCCAGCGCCACGGCGGGGGCGCAGATCGAGCTCGCGCGCGGGTCGTCGCCACCGGACCCCGCGCCGTTCGCCCCGCCGGACGGGCGCTTCGACCCGGGGACGGCCGAAGCGTTAGCGGGATGGAAAGACGGGTGAAGGCGGTGTTCACCAAGCCGTTTTAGCGGGCGTTCAAGCCCGGGGTCGTAGCAGCAACAGCGTGATGAGGGGCCCTTCGCCCCGATAGAGAGTATCCATGATCGAGAACCAGAAGATACGGCCCGCCAAAGTCATCGGCCCGCTCGGCGAGCCGCTGACGCTGGACTCGCTCCCACCGCCCCGGACCACCCGCTGGGTGGTGCGACGCAAGGCGGAAGTGGTCGCGGCCGTCAACGGCGGGCTGCTGTCGGTCGACGAGGTGTGCGAGCGCTACTCGCTGACCGCCGAAGAGTTCGCCGGCTGGCAGCGCGCCATCGACCGATCGGGGATGCCCGGCCTTCGGGTCACGCGCATCCAGCACTACCGCGACCTGTACGAGCGCCAGCAGAAGTACTGACGGTTCGTCGATTCCGGAGTTACGGGGGCGGAACAATAATAACGGTTCGCACGTCTCACCGCCGTTGCCCGGATGTAACGGGTGTTAACGGAGGGACGGCATCATGAATCTCATCATCTGGCTCGTCGTGGGCGGCGTGATCGGCTGGCTCGCCAGCATCATCATGCGCACGGACGCGCAGCAGGGCATCTTCCTCAACATCGTGG
>CAXTFF010000117.1:0-6502 GCA_964243325.1 uncultured Sphingomonas sp. | reverse complement strand
GTCGGCCATGGGTCTGACGGACGACGGTGTTGTAGGACAGCGATTTTCAGCAGGGCCCGCTTTCGACCCATTGCGGACATTCGCCACCTGGCGGTAGCGTGGCCGCATGGCGCAGGAAGCGGGCTACAATGCCCTGATGCATGAGGTGTGTGTAGGCAGAGGCTTCTGCGGCAGCGTCGTGGACGGTGTGCCGCTTCACGTCGACCAGTTCATCCCCGACAGCGGCCTTGTTACTGCCGAGCAGTTTGTTGGCTGGCCTTTCCAAGCGGAAGGCATGGTCCCCGACACGGAGCCGGAGAAGTGGAGGCCTCACAAAGACGGCCTACGCGATGCGTTCATCCGGCACATGGGCGGCGACGCTGTCGAAGCGCAGCGTCTCAAATGGGATGTCCGCTAACCACCCCAACCGGACATCAAATCATTCGTCGTCGATCATCTGACTCTTTGAATACGTGTCCAGCATCTCCGCCTCTTTTGACTCGCTGGCGACATGAAGGATTACGGTTTCGTGGAGGTCAACGTCGGGATGAGACGCGCACTGTCCCGCGAACCACAATGTTTCCGGCAGCGTGTCGCTAGTGTGCCAGGTGGTCATGACAAACTTGTCGTCCGGGATGTCACCGCCGGCAAAAGTTTCGACGATCGTCCAATCTACGGTGTCGTGCCAGTTCTCACAGTCGACACCCCAAGCGACGACGTACAAGCACCCGCTCTCCAGAAGCCACTCGGCAACGCCGTTACACCACGACTGGGCGACCTCGATTTCCGAGATAATAATCGCCCGAAAGGGGCCGATTGTTAGCTGCGGCGGCGTTTGGTCCGGTCGTAAACGCAGATAGCGCAGACCCATAAACCCACCCTACGGAACGTGATCAAATCAGCAAGTCAGTGAACGTCCGCTTTCCACCCATAGCGGACTTACAGCGGACGGCTGTTCGCCCTACCGCGCCACCCGCGTCACATGTCCCATCTTGCGCCCCGGCTGCGCGTCGCGCTTGCCGTAGAGGTGGAGGTGCGCGCCCGGTTCGGACAGGAGGGCGGGCCAGCGGTCGGCGTCGGCGCCCAGCAGGTTCTCCATCGTCACGCGCGCGCCGGTCAGCGCGGTCGAGCCCAGCGGCAGGCCGCAGATCGCGCGGATGTGGTTCTCGAACTGCGAGCACTCGGCGCCCTCGATCGTCCAATGGCCGCTATTGTGGACGCGCGGGGCCATCTCGTTGAAGACGGGGCCTTGCGGGGTGGCGAAGAACTCGCAGGTGAGGACGCCGACATGGCCGAGCCGGTCGGCGACGGCGCGGGCGAGCGCGATGGCCTCCGAGGCTTGATCCAGGATCAGGGCGCGCGCGGGGACGGCCGAGGTGTGGAGGATGCCGTCCCGGTGGACGTTCTCGGGCGTGTCGTACACCGCGACCGATCCGTCCGCCGCGCGGGCGAGGATGACGGAGAACTCGGCGGCGAACTCGACGCGGTGCTCGACGATGGCGGGGACGCCGTGGCGGATCGGGTGGGGACGGCCGATCGCGGCCCAGGCGTCAGCTGCGTCGGCGGGAGAGTCGATCCGCGCCTGGCCCTTGCCGTCGTAACCGAACAGCGTGGTCTTGAGGATCGCGGGCGCGCCGATCCCGGCGAGCGCGGCGGTGAGCGAGGCGAGCGAGTCGACGGGCCGCCATTCGGCGGTGCGGCCGCCCAGCTCGGCGACGACCTCCTTTTCGTTGGGGCGGTAGCGCGACACCTCGAGCGACCCGGCGGACGGCGCGACGGGGACGCGGCCCGACAGGAAGGCGACCGCGTGCGGGTCGACATTCTCGAACTCGTAGGTGGCGATGTCCACGCGCGCGGCGAAGCGCTTCATCGCGCCTACGTCCTCAAAGCGCCCTTGCGTCCATTCGGCCGCGACCTCGGTGGCGGGGCCGCTCGCCTCGGGCGCGAAGACGTGGGAGCGGTAGCCGAGCCGGGCGGCGGCGACCGCGAGCATCCGGCCGAGCTGGCCGCCGCCCAGGATGCCGACCGTGGAGCCGGGGGGGATCATGTTTTCTTCCCCGTCACCCCGGACCTGATCCGGGGTCCCGCTTTCCGGGAGGCGGGAAGGCAGCGGGACCCCGGATCGAGTCCGGGGTGACGGGAAGGGGGTGTCATGCCGGGCTGTCCGTCACGGCCTCGGTCTGCGCGGCGCGCCATGCCTTCAGGCGCTCCGTCAGCGCGTCGTCGGAGAGCGCGAGGATCGCGGCGGCGAGGAGGGCGGCGTTGATCGCGCCCGGCTTGCCGATGGCGAGCGTGCCCACGGGGACGCCGCCGGGCATCTGGACGATGGAGAGCAGGCTGTCCATGCCCTTGAGCGCGGCGCTCTCGACGGGGACGCCGAGCACGGGGAGGTGGGTCATGGCGGCGGCCATGCCGGGCAGGTGCGCCGCGCCGCCCGCGCCGGCGATGACGACCCTGAGGCCGCGGGTCGCGGCGGTCGCGGCGTAGTCGTACAGGCGCTGCGGGGTGCGGTGGGCGGAGACCACGCGGCTCTCGTGCGCGACGCCGAGCGCGCCCAGCACGTCGGCGGCGTGGCGCATCGTCTCCCAATCGGAGCGCGAGCCCATGATGATGCCCACGAGCGTCATCGGAAGCGGGTAGCGGGCGGGGACGGGCGCGACAAGACGGATGCCGCCGTCAGCGCTCGCTGAGGTAATAGCGGTCGGTCGCTTCGAGCGTGTCGCTCAGCTCATACACGATCGGCTGGCCGGTGGGTATTTCCAGATGCGCGATCTCGGCGTCGGAGATGCCCGACAGGTGCTTGACCAGCGCGCGCAAGCTGTTGCCGTGCGCGGAGACGAGGACGCGCTCGCCGGCCCGGAGCGCGGGGGCGATGGACTCCTCCCAATAGGGAAGGACGCGCGCGATCGTGTCCTTCAGGCTTTCCGACGCGGGGACGGGTATGCCGGCGTAGCGGCGGTCGCCCGTCAGGTCGTACGCGCCGCCCGGATCGGCGGCGGGCGGGGGGATGTCGAAGCTGCGCCGCCATGTCCTGACCTGATCCTCGCCGTGCAGGGCCGCCGTCTCCGCCTTGTCGAGGCCGGTCAGGCCGCCATAATGCCGCTCGTTCAGCCGCCAGTGCTTCTCCGTCGGGAGCCACAGGCGCCCCATCGCCTCCAGCGCGAGGTTCAGCGTCTTGATCGCGCGGGTCTGGAGCGAGGTGAAGGTCCGGTCGAAATCGAGCCCGCGCGCCGCCATCAGCTCACCCGCCGCCCGCGCCTCGGCCGCGCCGAGCCCGGTCACGTCGACGTCCCACCAGCCGGTGAAGCGGTTTTCCAGGTTCCAGGCGGACTGGCCGTGGCGGATAAGGACTAGCGTGGGCATGGTCAGGTTGGTTCCCGGATGGATCGGGGCGGTGACGCCCCCGTTCCCGTCACTTGCCCGCGCCCAACGCCTTTACGCAAGTGTCGACCTCGGTCGCCAATGTCGCCGTCGCCGTCGCCTCGTGCGCCGCCAGAGCTTTCTCGTGGTCCAGCTCGACCTGCTCGGGTGTCAGCCCCAACGTGTCGGCGCTGCCGGTGGCCCGGCCCGACAGGAACGATAGGGTGGTCACGAGTTCCCTGGCCTTTTCGCGGTCGGCGATCGCCTGGAATCCGCCGCTCTTCTTCATCATGGCAGCGACGCGCGTGGAGCAGGCGACCGCCTCCTCGTAGGGCGCGCGGTTCACGGCACCGCCGCATCCGCCGAGCAGCGCGGCCGTCGCCAACAAACACCGGAGCCTCATCGAGCCCACCCCCACGCCCCGGCCGGAGTCCGCGCCGTCGCGGCGCGACCTGGAACCGTTCCCGGACTCCGATACGGCCTAGCGGTTAGCGACCGGTGAACCGGGGTCATGGTCGCTCCGTCACAGGTCGTCGATCATCCCGGCCAGCGTCTCCAGGCAGGCGTGGGCGAGGCGTTTCGACCGCTCGGGGCTCCAGCCGTATTCGGGGTCGGGGTTGGGGTCGTGGTCCTTGAACGGCATCTCCAGCGTGCAGGCGACGGCGCGGTGGCGTTCGGCGAGCTGGTTGGTGGACATGGACAGGTTGGCCTTGCCCGCCGAGGCCTTGGAATAGCCGAGCTCGGTCTGGAAATCGGGGCTGTGCGCGGCGAGACGGCGGCCGAACTCGTAGAAATGCGCGCCGTGGTCGTCGGTCCAGCTCGGGATGCCTTCGTAGCCGGCGATGAAGTTGGCGGGGATCGCCTCGTCGCCGTGGACGTCGATCGCGAAGGTCACGCCCGTCTCGTCCATCGCGTTCCGGACGCAGAGGACCTCGGGGCTGCGCTCGGGGGTGGGGGCGTGCCATTCGCGGTTGAGGTTCACGCCCGCCGCGTTGGTGCGCAGGTGCCCGCGCCGGGTGCCGTCGGGGTTCATGTTGGGGACGCAGTGGAACGTGGCCTTGGCCAGCAGGTCGCGCGTGTCCGCGCCGTCGTCGGTCAGCCGTTCGAGCAGCCCTTCCATGAACCATTCGCACATCGATTCGCCCGGATGCTGGCGCGCGTAGATCCAGACGGGCTTGGGCCCCGAGCCGACCGACAGCCGGTCGATCGCGTGGCCGTCGAGGCTGCGGCCGAGCTCGCGGTGGGTGACGCCGGGGCGGGCGGCGATGCGGGCGACCAGGGCGTCGTGGCGCTCCATGGTGTAGGGCGCGAAGTAGGCGAACCAGACGAGTTCGGTGCGGGCGTCCCAGCGCCATTCGAGCACGCCGCCCTCGTAGGCGGTGGGCGTCATCCGCCACGCCTCGCGGTCGGTCGAGGCGCGGACCTTGTAGCCCGGCCAGCCGAACGGATAGGCCGAGCTCCCCGCGTTCAGGATGCGGAAGGTGAGCGTTCGGCCGCGCGCGCCGGCGACGCGGAAATGGAACCACTGGAAGAAGTCGGACAGGTGGTCGGCGACGATCTCCAGATCGACGCGGTCTCCCTCGATCGCGACGACGCGGATGTTGCCGCCGTCGAAGGCGGCGTCGATGCTGATGGTCATCGGATCTCGATAGTGCGTCCCGACTCCCCCGGGAAGCCGGTGAACAGCGCGCGCGCGAGCCGCCCGGCCAGCGCGTCGGCGTCCGAGGCGGGGTCGCGCGCGTCGGCGCCGGCGCGGGCGTTGCCTTCCCAGATCGGCGACTGGTCGGCGCGGCGCTTGATCGTCACGGCGAGCTCGGAGACGACCAGCTCCCGCGCGCGGCCGCCGCCAAGCGGAAAGCCGACGCCGCCGCCCAGCCCGACGCCGCCGCCGCGCCGCCCGCCGCTGAAGCCGCCGCCGCCGATGCCGATCGAGAAGGGCGAGCGGCGCGGCGGGCCCTGTTCGACGCCGCGCCGGAACGCGACGGTCGCGACGTATTCCGGCCCCGCGCCCGGGGCGGGGCGGGTGTAGCCGTTGCGGAGCAGCTCGGCCTCGACCGCGGCGGCGTAGCCGCGGTACTCGAGCGAGGGCGACACGCCCGCGGTGGTCTGGAGCGGCTCGACGGCGACCGAGCCGCGCGCGATCGGTTCGCCCAGATGATAGCGGATCGCCTCGGCGGGCGGCGTCCGGGCCGTGGTCGCGCACCCCGCCAGACCCGCGCTCGCGCCGAGCGCCGCCAGCGTCGCGATCAGCCTGCCATTGCTCGTCATGTCCGCCGGATCCTTCGTGTCATCGTTACCCAAACGCAACGCACGGGACCCGGGCGTGGGTTCCCGATCCTTGACTTGGGGGCTGCCCGATAATAGGCCGCGCGCTTTCCCGACCTCCACGTTTATCCACCGGAAGCGAACGCGCGCCATGAAGATCCGCAATTCCCTGAAGTCGCTCAAAGGCCGGCACCGCGACAACCGCGTGATCCGCCGCCGCGGCCGGACCTACGTCATCAACAAGACGAACCGCCGCTTCAAGGCGCGCCAGGGCTGAGCCGACCCGCTCCGACGGCCGTCATCTTCGATGTCGGTCGCGTCCTGTACGACTGGGATCCCCGGTATCTCTACGAGCGCCTGATCGACGACGATCGGGCGCTCGACGCGTTCCTGCGCGACGTGGTCACGACCGACTGGCATTTCCAACACGACGCGGGGCGCGACTTCGCCGACACGGGCGCGGAGCTGACCGCGCTCCACCCGCACCATGCCGGGCTGATCGCCGCCTGGGGGCCGCGCTTCCTCGAGTCGATCGGCGACCCGGTGCCGGGGATGCATGGGCTGGTGGACGAGCTGGAGGCGCGGGGCGTGCCGCTTTACGCCATCACCAACTTCTCCCACGAGTTCTGGCCGCCCTTCCGGACACGCGAGGCGGCGATGTTCGACCGTTTCCGGGGGGTGGTCGTGTCGGGCGCGGAGAAGCTGGTGAAGCCGGATCCGGCGATCTACCGGCTGGCGCTGGACCGTTTCGGGCTGGAGGCGGGCGACACGGTGTTCGTCGACGACAGCGCGGCGAACGTGGACGGCGCGCGCGATGCCGGGTTGATCGCGCTGCGCTTCACAGGCGAGCCCGAACTCCGGCGCGAGCCGGAGGGGTTGGGCCTCCTCTAGCCTGCCG
>CAXTFF010000116.1:0-6514 GCA_964243325.1 uncultured Sphingomonas sp. | reverse complement strand
AGGGCGTGAAGATCAACGACAAGCACATCGAGACGATCGTCCGCCAGATGCTGCAGAAGGTCGAGATCACCGACGGCGGCGACACCACCTTGCTGAAGGGCGAACAGCTCGACCGCGAGGAGATGGAGGCGACCAACGCCAAGCTCGACAAGGGTCAGGCTCTGGCACAGGGCAAGCCGATCCTGCTGGGCATCACCAAGGCGTCGCTGCAGACCCGCAGCTTCATCTCGGCGGCGTCGTTCCAGGAGACCACCCGCGTCCTCACGGAGGCGGCGGTCCAGGGCAAGCAGGACAACCTGATGGGCCTGAAGGAGAACGTCATCGTCGGCCGCCTGATCCCGGCGGGCACGGGCGCGGGCATGAACCGGCTTCGTGTCGCGGCATCCTCGCGGGATGCGGCGCTCCGGGTGCAGCAGCGGGCGCTGGCGGCAGCGATCGTCGCGCCGGTGAGCGCGGCGGAGGAGCACGCCGCCGAACTGGCCCGCGACATCCGCGACGAAGGCGGCACCGGCAGCGACCCGCTGGCCGAGGTCGTGGTGTCGGGCACGGGCACCGACGAGGATGCGGGCGAGTATCTCGACCGCGCGCCCGACGCGGACGAGTTCGTCCAGCGCGACTGAGCGGTGACCCGGTAGCCTCAAGGAACCGCCGTCCGGGGAAGCCCGGGCGGCGGTTTTTCGTTGGAGCCTCGATCAAGCGCGGCGAGCCGCGTACGGCGGATCGGTCCTTAGGGTACCTGAACATAGTGGCCGGTCGGGAGTTTGGCCCGCATGGACCGCACGGGTCCCCAGCAAGGGCGAAACGGCGATGACGGAGCAAGGCGAGACGCGCAGGACGGTGTTGGGCGGCGCGGCGGCGGGGTTGGGCCTGGCGGCGACACCGGGAGCGGCGCAGGCCGTGGGCGGGGTACAAGCGGGCGCGCCGCTCCGCGATCCGCGCACGAAGTACACGCGCGAACCCTTTCCCGAACAAAAGCAGCCCTGGCCCGGACTGGCGAGCAGGATGACGCCGCGCCCCGATCACGGCGAGACCAGCTACCGCGGATCCGGCAAGCTCATCGGCCGCCGCGCGCTGGTGACGGGCGGCGACAGCGGCATCGGCCGAGCCGCCGCGATCGCCTTTGCGCGCGAAGGCGCGGACGTGGCGATCAACTACTATCCCACGGAGGAGCCGGACGCGCGCGAGGTCGTGGACCTCATCCGCCAAGCCGGGCGCAAGGCGGTGGCGGTGCCCGCCGACATCCGTACGCGCGAGGCGTGCGAGAAGATGGTGGCGAGCGCGATCAAGCAACTCGGCGGTCTCGACATACTGGTCAACAACGCCGCCTACCAGCAGAGCAAAGAGTCGATCTTCGAGGTGTCGGACGAACAGTTCGACCAGACGTTCAAGACCAACATCTATGCGCCCTTCCGCATCTCCAAGGCGGCGATCCCGAGCATGCAGCCGGGTTCGGTCATCATCAACACGATCTCCGTCAACTCCTACGATCCCGAGATCGAGCTTCTCGACTATGCGTCCACCAAGGGCGCGCTCCTGATTTTCACCAAGGCGCTGGCCAAGCAGCTCGTGGCGCGCGGCATCCGGGTGAACGCGGTCGCGCCCGGCCCGTTCTGGACGCCGCTCCAGGTCGCGGGCGGGCAGTTGCCGGGCAAGATGGCCGAGTTCGGGCGGAACAAGCCGCTCGGGCGGGCCGGACAGCCGGCGGAGCTGGCCGCGCATTACGTGCTGCTCGCCTCCGACGATTCGAGCTACACCACCGGCGGCGTGATCGGCGCGCATGGGGGCGAGGGCAGCCCGTAACGCGGGATGCCGCCGGTTCGCTCGCC
Source organism: uncultured Sphingomonas sp. (assembly GCA_964243325.1). GTDB lineage: Bacteria > Pseudomonadota > Alphaproteobacteria > Sphingomonadales > Sphingomonadaceae > Sphingomonas. The sequence goes on along the minus strand of CAXTFF010000116.1, from coordinate 4,688 downwards.
GTCTCGCGGGTGGTTGCGGCGGAGCGGCGCGGCGGGCAGGCTGCGCCCGGTGAACCGGACGGGAGAGTGGACGATGCGGCGATGGGCTCTGTTGGCGGCGGCGATGGCGCCTCAGGCGGCGGCGCAGACCGCGCCCCCTTCCCCCGTCCAAGCCGAGGCGATCAGGGAAGATGTCCGCATCCTGTCGAGCGACGCGTTTCTCGGGCGCGGGCCGGGCGAGCGCGGGGAGACGGCGACGCTGGCGCACCTGCGCGCGCAGTTCGAGGCGGCGGGGCTCCAGCCGGGCGGGCCGGGCGGCTCGTGGTTCCAGGACGTGCCGCTCGTCCGGCTTGACAAGGGGGCGCAGTCGTTCGAGCTGCGGTCAGCGGCTACGCGGCTCGCGCTGGAGCGGGCGCGGGACTGGAGCATCGGGGCGTCGCACGAAGGGCGCGCGGTCGTCGCCGATGCGCCGCTCGTGTTCCTGGGCTTCGGCATCCATGCGCTCGAGCTGGGCTGGGACGACTACGCGGGCGCGGACGTGCGCGGGAAGGTGGTGGTGGTTTTGCCCAACGAACCTGACTTCGACCGGGCGACGGGGCCATTCGGCGGGCGGGCGCGGAGCCGGTACGCGGGGGGCAAGGCCAAGGCGGCGTTCGACCGGGGCGCGGTGGGGGTGCTGACGGTGCACCGGGCGGCGCTGACGAGCTGGCCGTGGCAGCAGATCGCCAATTCCGACCCGAACGCGACCTACCGGCTCGCCTCCGCCCCCGCGCCGACGGGGCCGGCGCGGTTGACGGGGTACGTCACGGGCGAGGTCGCGGCGGCGATGTTCGCGCGGGCGGGGCTCGATTTCGAGGCGTCGATCCGACGCGCGCAGGAGCCGGGCTTCCGCGCGGTGCCGATCCCGGGCGCGAGCTTGAGCGCGTCGGCGACGGCGACCGCGTCGCCGATGACGACGCGCAACCTCGTCGCCAAGCTGGAGGGCACGACACGCGCGGCCGAGACGGTCCTGTTCGGGGCGCATTGGGACGGGTACGGCGTCGGGCCTGCGGACGCGGCGGGCGACACCATCCGCAACGGCGCGGTGGACAACGCCGTCGGCACCGCGACCCTGCTGGAGGTGGCGCGGGCGTTCGCGCGGGGGCCGCGGACGAAACGCACGCTGCTGTTCGTCGGCTACACGTCGGAGGAGGACGGGCTGCTCGGGGCGTACGGCTACGTCGCCAGCCCGGCGCGGCCGCTGGCGACCACGGCGGCGGTGTTCAACCTGGACCCGCATCTGGCGCTGCCCGCGACGCGCTCCGTCGAGCTGATCGGGGCGGGCAAGGTGGACCTGGAGGACGATCTGGCGCGGCTGGCGGGCGCGCAAGGGCGGCGGATCGAGCCGGAGGTCGCGCCGGAGGCGGGCTGGTACCAGCGGTCGGACCATTACGCGTTCGCGGCGGCGGGCGTGCCGAGCCTGTATTTCCGCGCGGGGCGGGACCTCGCGTCCGGCGGACGCGCCGACGCGGTGGTCGAGACCTACAACGCGCAGTGCTATCACCAGCGGTGCGACGAGTTCCGCGACGAGTGGGACATGGCCGCCGCCGCGCAGGACGGCGCGCTGGTGTACGCGCTGGGGCGCGAGATCGCGGATGGCGGGCGCTGGCCCGAGTGGCGGGCGGGATCGGAATACCGGGCGGCGCGCGCCAGGACGGCCGGGCAGCGGCGCTGAGCTTGCGTAGGGACGCGGGGCGGCTAGTCTGGCGCGCGAACAGGGAGTCCTCCGTCATGCGCCAGCTGCTCGCCGCCACCGCCCTTCTCGCGCTCGCCGCGACCGCTTCCGCGCAAGAGGCGGCCAGGCGGACCGTCGGCGCCGCGACGCTGGAGAACGTCCCGCCGATCCCGGCCGAGGTGACGGAAGCGGTCGGGCGGTACCAGCAGAGCCGGTCGGCGGGGGTCGCGGACTGGGCGACGGACGGATCGCTGCTGATCACCACGCGCTTCGGCGCGACGGCGCAGCTGCACCGGGTCGCCGGGCCGGGGATGGACCGCCGCCAGCTGACCTTCGCCGCCGAGCCGATCGCGGGGGCGCAGGCGATCCCCGGCACCGACAAGATCCTGTACGGCCGCGACACGGGCGGGGACGAGTGGTTCCAGCTCTACGCGATGGATAGCGCAGGACGGTCGGTGCAGCTGACCGAGACGGGCACGCGCAACGACGGCGCGGTGATCGCGCGCGATGGTGCCCGCGTGTTCTGGCGGCAGGCGATCCGGGGGTCGGGCGACTCGGCGATCCTGGCGGCCGACCCGCGCGATCCGGCGTCGCGCGCGGTGATCCACCGCGGCACCGGCGCGATCGGGCCGGACGACGTGTCGCCCGACGGGCGGACGCTGCTGATCTCGCGCACGGTATCGAACCGCGAGCAGAAGCTGTTCACGCTTCCGGCAGCCGGAGGCACTCCGGTCGAGATCGCGACCGGCACCCCCGCCCTGCTCCAGGGCGCGCGGTTCGCGCGGGGCGGGCGGTCGGTGATCGCGCTCAGCGACCGGGACAGCGACGTGAAGCGGCTGGTCGAGTTCGATTTGGCGAGCGGGCGCATGACGCCGGTGAGCGCGGCGTCGCGGTGGAACGTCGAGGATTTCGACCTGAGCGACGACGGGCGCGTGCTCGCCTATGCGGTGAACGAGGACGGCTATTCCACCGTCGTCGTCCAGGACCTCGTCACCCGCCGCGCGCTGCCGCAGCCGAGCCTGCCGATCGGGGTGGTGAATAGCCTCAGGCTGTCGCCCGATGGCAAGCGGCTGGCGATCGGCCTCGCCTCCCCCACCGCGCCGGGCGACGTGTGGTCGTGGGATGTGGCGGGCGGCAGGCTTGACCGCTGGACCCAGTCGGAGATCGGGCCGATCGACCGCGCGGCGCTGCCCGAGCCCAAGCTGGTCCGGTTCGAGAGCTTCGACAAGCTATCGGTTCCCGCCTTCGTCTACCGGCCCAAGAATGTGTCCGCGCGCGCGAAGACGCCCGTGCTGATATCCATCCATGGCGGGCCGGAGGGGCAGGCGCGGCCGGGCTGGTCGCCGACGATCGCCAGCTTCGTCGACACGCTCGGCGCGACGGTGATCGTCCCGAACGTGCGCGGGTCGGACGGGTACGGGACGAAATACCTGAACCTCGACAACGCCGAGAAGCGCGAGGACAGCGTCCGCGATATCGGGACCTTGCTCGATTGGATCGCCAAGCAGCCCGATCTCGATGCATCGCGCGTGGCGGTGATCGGTGGCTCCTATGGCGGCTATATGTCGCTCGCCGTCATGACCAAATATAGCGACAAGCTGGCCGGCGGCGTCGATCTGTTCGGCATCGGCGATTGGACAACGTTCCTCGAGAACACCGAGGCGTATCGGCGCGACAACCGCCGGGCCGAATATGGCGACGAGCGCACCCCCAAGATGAAGGCGGTATTCGCCCGCATATCGCCGCGCGCCAACGTCGCCGGCATCACCAAGCCGATGCTGATCGAGCAGGGCGTCAACGATCCGCGCGTGCCGATGCGCGAGAGCAAGCAGATGGTGGACGCATTGCGCGCGCGCGGCGTGCCGGTGTCGTATCTGCTGTTCGCCGACGAAGGCCATGGCTGGCGCAAGAAGCCGAACCAAGATCTCTCATTGCATGTCGAGATGGCATTCCTGCGCCAGGTGTTGGGCATCGGCGGCAAATAGACGCGGGCAGAACCGCCGTCCGGCTGACCCGGACGGCGGCAGTCAGTTTACGGCACGGCGTTGAACTTGACCGCGGTGCCGGTCGCGTTGGTCTTGCCCCAACTGAAAGCTGACACATGCGAGTCGCCATAGCGCGCATTGATCACGGCATCGGCGCCCATCTTCTCGGCGCGCTCCCACAATTCCTTGTAGATCTTCTCCTGCGAGGCTTCCTTGCTGAACACGGTGGCCTTGCGAACCCCGGCCTTTACCTCGCCGACGACAGTGTACGGACGGTCGGTGATGTCGTTTGGAAACACCGGAACGCCGACATCCTCGTTGACGACGATATAGGCCTTTTTCGGCTTTTCCTTGGCCACCAGCGTGCTGGGAATGGCAACAGTCGCGACGATCGCCAATGCTGCGGCATAGGACAGAGATTTCATGGTTCGCTCCCCTTGGACAGCCGCCCGCCTTGTAGGCGGCGGCGCGACATCTTGACTTAAGTTACGGTCGTCCGCAACATCTTGTCGGCATGCGGGTCGTGGGCAAGCCGTTGGTCGGGGGGACTATTCATGATCGATTGGCTGATCGCCGGACTGATCGGTGCCGTGATGCAGGCAAGCGTGGGAGGCAGCGTACCGGGGACATTGCTCGCGCGTGACACACCGGTAGAGCTGATGGCCATGACCGAGGTGTCGACGGCCAGCGCGAAGCCCGGCACAGTCATCAAGCTGCGCGTCAATCGCGCGATCGACATAGGTGGCAAGACGATCGTGCCGGTCGGCACGGCGGCCTTCGGGGAAGTGATCGCCGCCAAGGGATCGGGCGGGCTCGGCAAATCGGGCCAGTTGACCGCACGTTTGGTGCGCATCCGCCTCGGCGATGCCGATATCCCGATCGAGGGCGATCTGAGCACCAAAGGAACAGGCTCGGGATCGGCCGGCGCCGCGATCCTGCTGACCGGCGTGGTCGGGCTGTTCCACCGCGGCAACAACGCCAAGATCAAGGCCGGCGAGATCGTCTCGGGC
>CAXTFF010000115.1:0-6593 GCA_964243325.1 uncultured Sphingomonas sp. | reverse complement strand
GCCGATGTCCGGGTCGTGACGCCCGCGCCCGCAGGGCAACGCGTCCGGCCGCCCGCGCCCGCCGCGCCGATCGCGGCGGCGCTGCCCCGGCCGGTCGAGATGCGGCTGGCCAACGGGATGCGCGTAGTTACGGTGGAGCGGCGCGATCTGCCGATCGTGACGGCGTCGCTGGTCGCGACCGGAGGCGCGTCCACCGATCCGGCGGGCCGCGCCGGGGCGAGCGCGCTCGCCTCGACGCTCTTGACCAAGGGCACGACGACCCGCTCGGCGACCGAGATCGCGCGCGCGGTCGAGTCGCTCGGTGGATCGATCGAGAGCGGGTCGAGCCGCGACGGCGCGTCGATCGACGTGACGGTCAAGTCGGACCAGATCGCCCCCGCCATGGCGATCCTCGCCGATGTCGCGGTCAACCCGGCGTTCAAGGCGGACGAGATCGAGCGCGCGCGCATCCAGTCGATCGATGCGATCAACGTCGATCTGAAGGACCCGGCCCAGCTCGCCCGCCTGGTCGCGGCGCGCGCGGTGTTCGGGGCGGCCCCGTATGGCGCTCCCGCCGAGGGGACGCCCGCGTCGCTGAAGGCGATCACGCGCGACGACGTGCAGCGGTCGTACCGCGCGACATGGAGCCCGGCATCGGCGACGCTGTTGATGGTGGGCGACGTCACCCCGTCCGCGGCACAGGCGTTGGCCGAGCGGCATTTCGGGACATGGCGCGCGACCGGGTCGGCGCAGACGGCGCCGGCGACGATCGCGGCGGCGGCCGAGCCCAGGGTCGTGCTGGTCGACATGCCCGACGCGGGGCAAGCGGGCGTGGTCGTCGCCAGGCCGGCGATCGCGCGGACCGACCCGCGCTTCTATCCGCTCGCGGTGGCGAACACGACGCTTGGCGGCGGTTTCTCGTCGCGGCTGAACCAGGAGATCCGGATCAAGCGCGGATTGGCCTACGGCGCGAGCAGCGGCCTGTCGGCGCGGCGGCTGGGCGGCGTGGTCGAGGCGCGGACGCAGACCAAGAACCCGACCGCGCCCGACGTGGTCGCGATCATCGTCGACGAGATGCGCCGCCTGGGCGCGACCCCAGCCCCGGCCGTCGAGCTGGACACGCGCAAGGCCGTGCTGGTCGGCGGCTTCGGCCGGGCGATCGAGACGACGGGCGGCATCGCCGACATACTGGGCGAATACATCGTCCAGTCGGTGCCCATGGCCGAGCTTGGCCGCTACACGGGTGCGGTGCAGGGCGTCGATCCGCGCGCGGTGCAGGCGGCCGCCGCCGAACTGCTCGACCCGGCGCGGGCGAGCGTGGTGGTAGTCGGCGACGCCAAGCAGTTCGCGGACGCGCTCCGTCGCCGATATCCCAAGCTGGAGGTGATCCCGGCCGCGGCGCTGAAGCTGGACAGCCCGACGCTGAGATGAACACCCGGTCGCCCTGTCCCGCGGCGGCACGGGGCGGAGTCGACGGCAGACCGGTAACCTCCTTCGGGCTATAGCCGACGACGATGCGGGCCGAACGCTTTCCCTGCCGGCGGCGACGCCGGGCGATGCCGGTGTCGATCGGACTGCTCGGCGCATCCGGACTCGCCTGGTGGGCGGTGCAGGCGCAGGATGGGCCGGCGGCGTCATCGGCGCGGCCCATCGCCTATGAAGCGTCGGCCGACGCCGCATCCGGCGAGCAGGCCGCGCCCGCCGCGGGCGTCACGGGCACGATCGATCTTCCGGCCCTGCCGAGCGTCGCGAGCGAGCCGGTCCAGGCGACGGCCGGCGGCGCGCGGCCGTTCACGACGCGGGGGGCGAGTGCGGTGGACCGGGCCCGGGCGCTCGAGTGCCTGACGGCCGCGATCTATTACGAGGCGGCGTCGGAGCCGGACGCCGGGCAGCGCGCGGTGGCGCAGGTGGTGCTGAACCGGGCGCGGCATCCGGCCTTTCCGGCGACGGTGTGCGGCGTCGTCTATCAAGGGTCGGAGCGGCGGGGGTGCCAGTTCTCGTTCGCGTGCGACGGGGCGATGACGCGCGCGCCGAACCGGGCCGGGTGGGCGCGGGCTGCGGGCAATGCCTGGGGGGCGTTGGCGGGCGAGGTGTACGCGCCCGTGGGGTTGGCGACGCATTACCACACCTTCGCCGTCCGGCCGGTCTGGAACCGTAGGTTGGTGATGACGGAGGTGGTCGGCGCACATTTCTTCCACCGGTGGAAAGGGTGGTGGGGCACCGCGGCGGCGTTTACCCAGGAATATCGAGGCGGCGAGCCGGTGCCGGGGCCGCTTGGGCCGGTCACGACGGCTCCGCCGGTGCTGGTCGCCGTCATCGCTCCAACGCCTCCGCAGCCTGAGCCGGCGCGAAGCGATGCGCCCGCGGCGAGTGGCGCCACCATGGTCGCCGAGCCGGTCCCCGACCGATTGCCGCCCGCGCCTGAAGTGCTCGATCGATGGAAGGATTCAGGCGCGGCGTTGAAGTAGGCGCAACCCGTGCCCTTCGCGCCGCGTTCTTGCGCGGCAAGGAGAGTGGACCATGAACGATGACATCCAGCCCAAGATGGACAAGAGCACCGAGCCCAGGCTCGATGTGGACAAGGAGCCGCAGACCATGTCGATGCAGCACCTGAAAAAGGGCGACGCGGTGGATGCGCCCGCGACGCTCGACAAGGAACGGGACGCGCCGCAGGACGACGGCGGGCGTAAGTCGTCGCTGTTGTTCGGAGAATAGAAAGACGGCCCGTCATTCCACGTGGGGTGACGGGCGTTTTCCAACATTCCCAGCGTTCTCTTACGATCCGCCGATATGAAAAAAGAACCGGAACCCCGGATCCAGCCCGGCGTGACGGGATGTGGGTTCAATCTTTGAGGCCGGCCGGAACCTTGCCGCCGCTCTTCTCCAGCTCGCGCATCACGGCCTTGTGGAGCCAGATGTTCATCTCCGCCGAGCCGTCCTTCGCGCCGGAGTAGCCGAGCTCGGTGGCCAGTTCCTTGCGGTTGCCAAGGCTGGAATCGAGGTCGAGCAGTTTCATCAGATCGACGATGCTGGTGCGCCAGTTGAGGTCGGGGTTCCCCTTGCGGGCCGCGATGCCGACCAGGACCTGTTCGACATCGACCGGCTGCTGAGCGGCCGGGGCCTGTTGCACCGGCGCGGCCTGCGGCGCGCGCGGGGCCGCCTGGGGCTGGGCTTGGGTGGTCTGCGGGGCGGGAGCCGCAGGCTTCGATCCACCGAACACGCCGCCGCCCAGCGGGCCCTTGTCGCCGAAGATGGCGGATTTGATCTTGCCGAAGATGCTCATGCGCAGGTTCCTAGCGGCCGATGGGGAGCGACTTGCCCGTACGTCGGTCGAGCGCGGCGGCGGTGCAGATGTCGAGCGTCGTCACCGCGGCCACAAAGGCGATCGCACCCCAGATCGTGCGGTTGTCCGGCGCGCGCTTGCGAGCGAAGTGCAACGCGGTCAGGTCCATGGCATCGCCCGCCACGCGGTTCCAGACGCGGAGCCCATGGCCCTGGTCGGTGACGAGCCCGCCGCCCGCCACCAGCTCGCGCGCGCCGAAGCCGCGGATCAGGCCTTCATGCCCCTCCGACGACAGCGCCTTGGCGATGCGCTTGGGCGCGAGCAGCTCGGCCGCGCCGAGCGCGAGCGAGAAAACGCCCAAGCCGTAGCTGATCTTCTTCCATACCAGACCGCCATTGTCGGTGGCCTCGACATCGGAAACCGTGGTCGTCGTGTTGGTCATTTCGATCCGTCCGCTTGGCTGAGACCCGAGGCGAAGTCGCCGCGATTGCCCGCGAAGCCGGTCGCCGGGCCCGTGGCGGGGCGCAGCGACTCGCGCATCTCGGGCGGGACGGGCGCGGTGGCGTCGGGCCGGAAGGCGTCGATCGCGCGCTCGCCGTCACCCGGAGGGGCGTCGCCCATCAGGTCGGTGGGAACATGTTCGGGGGTGAGGGCGCTGCGATCGGCCGAGTCCGACCGCGCGTCGCCCATCGGCGTGATCGTGACGATATCGATTTCCGTCACTTCGACGAGCAGGCCGGCGGTGTCGTCGTCGTCGGAGGCCGCGACGAAGGGGGCGTCCGGCTCCATGCCCGCGGGCTCGCCGACGAACTCGGCGCCGGTATCGGTTCCGACGAGCACGGCATCGGCGGTCGGCGCGGCATGGGTCGCGGCCGGAGCGGTGCGCGTACCGTCATCGCGGACGAACGGTTCCGCCGACGCCCGTGCGACGATGCCGTCATCCTTCGATCGACGACCCAGAAATGCGCTGACGCCCTTATAAGCGAGGACGCCGAGACCGAGCGCGCCCGCGGCGATCGCGGTGGTGCGGTAATCGACCGTCACATGGCGATCCCGGCCGAGACGAATACGGTAGGGCGCGCGGGTTTCCGTGCGCTCGGTGACGACGAACAGGGTGTCGTTCGCGCCGACCGGGTCGGCGGCGGCGTCGCCGGTCTGGGGCATGGCGTCGAGCGCCATGGCGTCGCTGTCAATCGGTCGGCTGGTCATCGCTTGAGGTTCCTCGCCGCGCCCGCGCGCGGCCGTGGCTGAAGGAAGCGGGGCGCGGACCGATCGATCCGCGCCCCGGAACGGTCTACATCGCGTTGCTGTAGCCATGGACGGAGTCGGCGCCCTGGCGGACCGACTGGGCGGCCTGGCTCACGACATCGCGCGTGGACGCGCCGAGATTCGTTTCGGCGAGCGCGGTGTCGAACTTGTCGCGCAGATATTCCTCGCCGCGCTTGACCTCGGCCAGGATGGCGTCGTCGTCCTTGCCGGTGATCGCCGACTTCATGTCCAGGAAGATCTGGTGCGCCGAGCCCAGGATCGAGCCGCCGTCCGACGGATCGCCGCCGAGCCGGCCGACCTCGGCCTGGAGCATGGTGGCGACCTTCTGGCGCTCCATCGCGCGGTCCTGGAACATGGAGGCGAGGCGCTGGTTGCCGATGTCCTTGGCGGACTCCTGGTAACCCTGGATCGAGTCGTTGATCGTCTTGATCAGCGAGTTGAGGACGGTGATGTCGTTGCCGGTGTCGGCCATGCGGGGCTCCTGCCTGTCAGATTGGAACCCCCGGAACGCGCGAAGCGGAGGAAAGGTGCATGGGTCGGCGGCGACGTCGCCGGACGATGCGCCGACCCGGTCCGGCCGGCGGGTCCGCCGGGTTCATGCGTCCTATTCCGTGGGACATCACGCCGTGCACGACCTCCACGGCGGCACTCCGTCCAGTCAGCCCTGGAGCCACCTTGGTCACACGCCAGCATGTTCGCGGTGAGGCCGGCACCATCCGTTACCGCCGTCCATGCCGGCGTCACCTGATCAGCCCGCGGCTTCGTCGGACCGGAGCATGAAGTCGGGACGGGCGGAGTCGGCGGCGGCGGCCTGGGCGGTCGCGGCGGCGGCTTCGCGGGCGTCGCGCGCGCCTTCCGAACGGATCGAGCGCTGGGCCATGGTGTTCCAGGCCTGCTGCGCGCGCAGGGAGCGCTCGCGGACGTTGTCGAGGGTGGCGGCGTCGGCCTCCGCCTGCGCGGCGTCGGCGCGGGCGGTGAAGAATTCGGATTCGCGCATCGAACGGTCCCCTTTAACCATCACAACGTAGTGGGGAGGCGGAAAGTTCCGCCCGCGAAACGAAACGGGGCGGCCCCGACCGGGACCGCCCCGCTGGTCAGGTCGTCAGTCCTGCGGCTGGAGGTTGATCGCCGACATCTTGCCGCGGCGGTCCTCCTCGAGCTCGTAGCCGACGCGCTGGTTCTCGCGCAGCGTCACCATGCCGGCGCGCTCGACGGCGGTGATGTGGACGAACGCGTCCTTGCCGCCGTCGTCGGGGGCGATGAAGCCATAGCCCTTGTCGGCGTTGAAGAACTTGACGGTTCCGATAGTCATAACACGTTCCTTCTTTTCGGAGGCCGCCCGCGTGTCGGGAGGCCTGGTGCCGTGGCAGCAGGGAAAGAAGGAGAAGGTGCCGCAAAGCGCCGTAGACCGTCGATGTGCGACTTAGCACGCCATATGTGGGGCAGAGCGAGCAAGCGCGCAACCCCACATATGGCGGGCCGGCCGGCGTCGCCGAAGCGACGACCGACGACGCGGCTGCGCCGCGGCGGCGCCCCCTGCCCTCTCCCGGCCTTGCCAATCCCCGCCCGCCGGTGGCAGTCTGCGCCCCGACCAGCCGCCGGAGCCGTCCGCCCATGCGATCCGCCCGCCTCCTTCCGCTCCTCCTCGCCGCCGCCGCGTCGCCGGACGCGCGGCCCCCGCTCGCCGAGCGGATGCTCGCCGTGCACAACCGCGAGCGCGCGCTGGTCGGCACGCCGCCGCTCCGGTGGAGCGACAAGCTGGCCGCCGACGCCGCCGCGTACGTCCCCCACCTCATCCGGCTGAAGTACCTGGAGCATTCCCCCAAGGCGTCGCGGCCGGGGCAGGCGGAGAACCTGTCGCTGGGCGCGGCGGGGTTCCATTCGGCCGAGACGATGGCGGGGTTCTGGGTCGACGAGAAGAAGGACTTCGTGAACGGCGCGTTCGACCAGGTCAGCCGCACGGGCGACTGGCTGGACGTGTCGCATTACTCCCAGATGATCTGGCGCGGGACGACGGAGGTCGGCTGCGCGGAAGGGTCGGGCGAGCGGCGGACGTATCTGG
>CAXTFF010000114.1:3099-6622 GCA_964243325.1 uncultured Sphingomonas sp. | reverse complement strand
CGTTGCTCTCCGTCAGCCACTCGCCGCCGATCACGTCGATGCCCACGAACAGCAGCCCGCGCCGTTTCAGCTCGGGGGCGAGCGCGTCGCAGATCTCGCGCTCGCGGTTCGTCAGCGACGTCTTCTCGGCCGATCCGCCGACCGCCAGGTTGGACCGGATCTCTCCGGCACCCGGCACGCGGTTGATCGCGCCCGCGACCTCGCCGTCGACCAGCACTATGCGCTTGTCGCCCTGGGCGACGGCCGGGAGGAACGCCTGGACCATGTGCGGCTCGCGATAGGCGGCGTTGAACACCTCGATCAGCGCGGACAGGTTCTCGCCCGACGATCGGACATGGAAGATCGCCTTGCCGCCGTTGCCGTGAAGCGGCTTGACGACGATCTCCCCGTGCTCGGCGAGAAACGCGCGCGCCTCGTCCAGCTCGCGGGTGATCAGCGTCGGCGGCATGAAGCGGGCATAGTCGAGCACCCACAGTTTCTCGGGCGCATTGCGGACGCTGGCTGGGTCGTTGACGACCAGCGTTCGCTCGGCGACTCGCTCCAGCAGGTGCGTGGCGGTGATGTAGCCCAGGTCGAAAGGCGGGTCCTGGCGCATCAGCACCACGTCCGCCTCGTCGCCGAGGTCGAGCGCGACTGCCTCCTCGAAGTGGAAATGCGCGCCCTGGACGGGTTCGACGGTGACGGGGCTGGCCTTCGCCCAGACGCGGTCGGCGGCGTAGTTCAGCCGGTCGGCTGTGTAGTGGAACAGGCGGTGGCCGCGTCGCTGTGCGGCAAGCATGAGAGCGAAGGTCGAGTCTCCCGCGATGTTGATGCTTTCGAGCGGGTCCATCTGGACGGCGACGGTCAACGGCATGCGGCTCTCCCTCGACCGCGCCCATACGGAGCGCCGCGCGCCAAGTCACCCGATCCAGGCGTTCTCGATGTGCCGTGGCCGCACGCCCGGCGCGAGCAGGATCACGTCGACGCGGATGTCGTCGCCTGGCCCGGCATAGCGCGGCATCAGCATTTCGGCCGCCGCTGCGACGCGGGCGAGGCGGCGCTCGTCGATCGCGAAGTCGAGTTCGGCGGCGGTGGCGCGGGTCTTGACCTCGACGAAGGCGACCAAGTTGCCGCGCCGCGCGACCAGATCGACCTCGCCCGCAGGGGTGCGGACGCGGCGATCGAGGATGCGCCACCCCTTAAGCCGCAACCACCAGCCCGCGAGCCGCTCGCCGCGCCGACCCGCCGCCTCCGCGCGCCGGCGCTCGTCGGGGTTCCTCGCCCTCACGCCTTGAGCTCGAGCGCGCGGGCGTAGAGCGTACGCCGGTCGAGGCCGAGCGCCTTGGCCACCTCGCCGGCCGCCCTGGCCGCGGACAGCCGCGTGAGCGCCTCCGCCAGCGCGGCGTCGGCGTCCGCCGCGCTGGCGGCTTCCGGCTCGCCGGGCGGCGCGACGACGATCACGATCTCGCCTTTGGGAGGGGCGTCGGCGTAGCGGGCGGCTAGCTCGGGCAGAGTACCCGTCACCGCTTCCTCGAAGCGCTTGGTGATCTCGCGCGCGACGGACGCGTCGCGGGCGCCCAGCCCATCCGCAAGCGCCCGAAGGCATATGGCAAGGCGTGGGCCCGACTCGTACAGGACCAGGGTGGCGCGCACGGTCGCGACCTCGGCGATCGCGGTCGCGCGCGCCTGCGCCTTGGAAGGCAGGAAGCCGACGAACAGGAAGCGGTCGGTCGGAAGCCCCGCCAGCGTGAGCGCCGCGACCGCCGCGCAGGGACCGGGGATCGTCACCACCGCGTGGCCGGCGGCGCGTGCATCGCGGACGAGCTTGTATCCCGGGTCGGAGATGAGCGGGGTGCCGGCGTCGGAGACGAGCGCCACCGCGTCGGTCGCCATGCGCGCGACGAGGCCGGGGCGGACGCTTTCGGCATTATGGTCGTGGTAGGGCGTCATCGGGCGCTTGACGCCGATGTGGCGGAGCAGCCCGGCGGTGACGCGGCTGTCCTCCACGGCGACGACATCCGCGCGCGCGAGCACGTCGGCGGCGCGGGGGGACAGGTCGCCGAGATTGCCGATGGGGGTCGCGACGATGTAGAGGCCTGGCCCAAGTCGGTCCGGGGGAGCGTTCATGTATCACGCGGTAAGTGCTTACGGGGACGGCGTCCATGCGCGCCGCTGGGCGGTGCTCGCAGGGACGTTCCTGCTGGGCGCGTGCCAGACGATCGTGCCGCGCGGCCCCGCGCCGCCGCCCGCCGCCGAGATTCCCGCCGAGCGGCCCGCGCCCGTCCCGCAGCCTGCGTTCGACGCCGACATCCCGCGCGATACGCAGCGGCACCGCGTCGCGCTGCTCGTGCCGCTGTCGGGCGGGAACGCCGGGGTGGGACAATCGCTCGCCAACGCCACGCAGCTGGCGCTGCTGGACACGCAGAGCCGGCAGGTGCGGATCACCAATTACGACACCGGGCCGGGCGCGGCGGCGGCGGCCAGGCGCGCGATCGCCGACGGGGCGCAGCTGATCCTGGGGCCGCTGCTCGCCGACGACGTGCGCGCCGTCGCGCCGATCGCGCGGGCCGCCAGGGTGCCGGTCATCAGCTTTTCCAACGATGCGGGCGTGGCCGGGAACGGGGCGTATCTGATGGGTTACGCGCCCGGCCAGTCGATCGCGCGGGTGGTCGAGTTCTCGCGCGGGCGGGGGGTGACGACATTCGGGGCCTTGGTGCCGAACGGACTGTACGGGGAGCGGGCGTCGACGGGTTTCCTGCGCTCGGTCGAGGGAGCGGGCGGGCAGGTCGTGTCGCTTCAGACCTATGGCCGGCAGCCGGGCGGAATCGCGCAGGCGGTGGCGCGGCTGAACGCGAAAGCGCCGTACGGCGCCGTCATGATCGCGGACGGGGGCGGTCCCGCCGGGGCCGCCGCGCCGCTGGTGAAGCGCGGAGCGGGAGCGGCGACGCGGTTGCTGGGGACCGAGCTGTGGAACTCGGATGCCGGGGTCGCGGCCAAGCCGCAGCTGAACGGGGCGTGGTTCGCGAGCGTGTCCGACACCTTCTACCGGCAATATGCGGCCAAGTACCGGGCGCGGTTCGGGACCGCGCCGTACCGGCTGTCGAGCCTGGGCTACGACGCGGTGCTGCTGACGGTCAGGATCGCGCGGGACTGGCGGATCGGCGACGCCTTTCCCGAGAGCCGGTTGCGCGACGCGGGCGGGTTCTCGGGCATCGACGGGGCGTTCCGGTTCGGGCGCGACAACGCGGCCGAGCGGGCGCTGGAGGTGCAGGAGATCCGGGGGGGCACGACGGTGGTGGTCTCGCCCGCGCCCGCCGGGTTCGGGGGCTAGGCGGCGAGCGCTTCGGGGCGGACCACCGCGCGGAGGATGCCGTCGAGCAGCAGCGCGCCCGCCTCGGTCGCGCCGAGGCGGGACCCGTTCCGGGCGAGCAGGCCCTGGCGCTCGAGCAGCGCGATCGCCGGCAGGTCGACCGGGGCCACGCCGCCTCCGAGTCGGGCGATGCGGTCGAGATCGACGCCCTCGGCCAGGCGCAGGCCCATGAGC
>CAXTFF010000114.1:0-3089 GCA_964243325.1 uncultured Sphingomonas sp. | reverse complement strand
TGAGCAGCGCTTCGACCGCGCGGGTATGCGGGTCCAGCGGGTCCTCGCGCTCGATGCCGTGGCCGTTGCGGGCGACCGCGGCGAGCCAGTTCTCGGGCTTCTTGCGCCGGACCGTGGCGTGGCCGTCGCGGCGACCGTGCGCGCCGGGGCCGACGCCCGCGTAATCCAGGTAGCGCCAGTAGGCGAGGTTGTGGCGGCTCTGCGCGCCGGGGCGGGCGTGGTTGGAGGTCTCGTAGGCGGGCAGTCCGGCCGCGGCCGTCGCCGCGCGGGTGAGTTCGAACAGGTCGGCGGCGCTGTCGCCGTCGGGGATGACGAGCCGTCCGGCCGCGGCCTCGGTGGCGAAGCGGGTGCCGGGTTCGACGGTGAGCTGGTAGAGCGACAGGTGCTCGGTCCCGAACGCCAGCGCGCGGGCCAGTTCGGCCTCCCAGGCGTCGAGGCGCTGGCCGGGCAGGGCGTAGATCAGGTCGAAGCCGACGCGCGGGAACACGGACCGGGCGATGTCGAGCGCGGCCACGCCCTCGTCCGCGTCGTGCGCGCGGCCGAGGAAGCGGAGCGCCCCG
Source organism: uncultured Sphingomonas sp. (assembly GCA_964243325.1). Lineage (GTDB taxonomy): Bacteria > Pseudomonadota > Alphaproteobacteria > Sphingomonadales > Sphingomonadaceae > Sphingomonas. Next base: position 2,529 of record CAXTFF010000114.1, on the reverse strand, counting down.
TCGTCGAGGGACTGGAGGCCGAGCGAGACGCGGTCGACGCCGGCGCGCGCGAGGTCGGCGAAGCGCGCGGCCTCGACGGAGGAGGGGTTCGCCTCCAGCGTCACTTCGAGACCGGGGGCCGGGGTCCAGGCGGCGACGGCGGCGTCGAGGATCGCCCCCACCGTGTCGGGCGGCATCAGCGAGGGGGTGCCGCCGCCGAAGAAGACGGAGGTCAGGCGGCGGCCGGGGAGGATCGCGGCCTCGTGCGCCAGGTCGGCGAGGAGGGCGTCGCGCCAGGCGGCCTGGTCCACGGCCGCGCGGACGTGGCTGTTGAAGTCGCAATAGGGGCATTTGGACACGCAGAACGGCCAATGCACGTAAAGCGCGAGGTCTTGGGAGTCGGTCATGACGGCACCGGGCATATAGGGCGTCGACGGCGATCCGCGAAACGCGCCGTTCCCGGAACCGGGTATGGCGGCTCCTCGTTGCCCCCTCGAAACGGAGAACCACCATGCGCGTGATATTGATGGCGGGCGTCGTCCTGCTCGGGGCCTGCAACGAGCGCGAACCGATCGTGGGCGAGCCGGTGGCCGGCGGCCGGATCGCGACGGCGACGATGCGGACCGCCGCGGGCGTGGAGGCGGGGCGGGCGACCGCGCGCGAGGTCGCGGGCGGGGTGCGCTTCAGCGTCGATGCGCGGGGCGTGCCGGCGGGGACGCACGGGGCGCACGTCCACACCGCCGGGCGCTGCGACGCGCCGGGGTTCGAGAGCGCGGGGCCGCATTGGAACCCGACCGCGGCCAAGCACGGCGCGAACAATCCGCAAGGGCCGCATCTGGGCGACCTGCCCAACCTGACGATCGGCGCGGACGGCCGTGGGACGCTGGCGCTTACGATGGAGGGCACGACGATGGCGGGACTGCTCGACGCGGACGGGGCGGCCATGATGATCCACGCCTCGGCCGACGATCTCGTCACGGACCCCGGGGGCGCCAGCGGTGCGCGGATCGCGTGCGGGGTGTTCCAACTCGGTTAGACCGTCTCGCCGGCGGCGCGAGCGCGCGCCTCGCGGGTGGCTTCGGCGGCGGGGACCAGGCGGATGGCGGCGACCGCGGCGGCGACGGTGATCGGCACCGACAGCAGCAGCGAGAGCATCCCCGTCGACAGGCTGCCCGACAATGTCGACACCCGCCCCGCCAGATAGGGGCCGAGCGCCAGGCCGAGCAGCGTGGTGCCGATGAAGAAGGTCGCCGTCGCCGTGCCGCGCATCCGGGGCATCACCAGGTCCTGCGTGGTCGCGGCGGCCGCGCCCAGCGAGGTGCTGGCGAAGAGCTGGCCGACGAGGAGCGCCGGGAAGAAGACGAGCGGCGTGTCGGCGGTGAAGGCGAGCGCGAGGAGCGGCGGCTGCGCGAGCGCGCCGAACAGCACGACCCACATCCGGCCGGCCGGGTTGGTCCGACGCAGGCGGTCGGCGACCAGCCCGCCGATCGTCACGCCCAGGAAGCCCGCCAGCGCGCCGCTGCCGCCGATATACAGGCCCGCCTCCGACGGCGTCAGGCCAAGCGTGCGGAGCGCATAGGGCGCGGCCCAGAAGCCGGCGGCGTAGGCGAGGAAGGCGTTCAGGCCGTAGGCGACGACCGTGCAGAGAAAGGCGGGGGTGGCGACGATCAGCGCGAAGGTGGGCGGATCGCGCAGCCGCAGCGCGCTGGCCCAGGAGAAGACGGCGTAGACGCCGATCCCGATCGCGATCCATTGCGGCGCGGGCTCGCCGGCCGCGATCATCAGCCGGACGACGAGCACGGTCAGCCCGGCGGCGAGCGCGTTGATCGCGAACGCGCGGCGGCCCTGGCGCGCGGCCCCGAACAGCGTGAGCGGGGGGACGATGGTGAGCAGTTCGTCGAAGAAGGTGCGGAACGGGGCGGGGTGGGGCGGCTGCGCCAGCCCCTCCGACCGGCCGCGGACGGGTTCGCGCAGGGTGGCGATCCAGATCGCGAGCAGGAGGCCGGGGATGCCGACCGCCAGGAACGCCGCCTGCCAGCCCGCCAGCCCGAGCGGCGCGCCGGTCGGGTAGGCGTCGTTCCAGCGCTCCGCGACCGCGCCGCCGAGCCAGAGCGATATGCCGCCGCCGACATACAGCCCGGCCGAGTAGATCGACAGCGCCGTCGCGCGCAGCCGCTTGGGGAACCAGTCGGAGATGAGCGAGTAGGCGGCCGGGCTCGCGGTCGCTTCGCCGATGCCGACGCCCACGCGCGCGGCGGCGAGCTGCGCGCCGCTCGACGAGAAGCCCGACAGCGCGGTCATCGCCGACCAGAGCGCGAGGCCGCCTGTCATCAGCTTCACCCGGTGCCAATTGTCCGCCAGCCGTCCGAGCGGGATGCCGAACAGCGAATAGAAGACGCCGAACGCGGTGCCGTAGAGGAAGCCGAGATCGGCGTCGGTGAGGTGGAGGTCGCGTTTGATGTCCTCCGCCAGGATCGAGATGATCTGCCGGTCGACGAAGTTCAGGATGTAGACGAGGAACAGGATGCCCAGCACGTACCAGGAATAGCC